>DASYKL010000320.1:0-12085 GCA_035995405.1 Chloroflexota bacterium | reverse complement strand
TCTCGATTGAGCGAGCGCGGCGCGTCGTGCCCGGCGCGCCGGTCTGTCTCGGAGCACGAGCGATCGTCATCGGCCGCCTGCTCGGCCAGACCCTGGAGAGCGAAACGGAAGTCGTTGGCTTCGAGCCGCCGCGGCTATTTTCGACCCGCGCGGTTCGGGGTCCGCGCTTGAATACGTGTTTTACACTCGTGCCGTGCGCGTCCGGCGCACGCGTCGACGTGGAAGTCTCCGGCGACGTGCCCGGCGGCGTACTCGGCGCGAGATTGGCGGAGGGTTTCTTGCGCAAGGAGCTACTGCTGTCCCTCGAACGGCTCCGCGCGATTTCCGAGCGTGAGTCGCGCGACGGCTAAACGATGGCGCAGGATGCCTTAAGCTGAAAGCATGGTCGTAGACCACCAGATCGCGGGCCCGTGCCACGCGACTTCTGATGCGCTGCCCCGTGTTCTCGTTGTCGATGACGAGGAGGCGGTCATGATCACGATTCAGGGCATCCTCGAGCTCGATGGCTACGACGTAACCGCGACGTCGAATGGTGAGCGTGCGCTCGGGCTGGTGCGCACCGAGCAGTTCGACGTCGTCTTGACCGATCTGCGTCTCGACGACGGCATCGACGGTGTCGATATCTTGCACGAGCTTCGCCAGCATTCGCCCAATGCCGTGTCGATCATGCTGACCGGCTACGCCACCCTCGAGTCGGCGGTCAACGCGCTGCGCGAAGGGGCGTATGACTATCTGTTCAAACCGTGTGACGTGCTCGAGCTGCGCACGGCGGTCAGCCGCGGGGTCGAACGAAGCCGCATGGCCGGTCAATTGCGGCAGCGGGTCAACGAGCTCGAAGCGGCGAACGAAACGATCCGCTCGCTGAATCTCGAGCTCGAAGATCGTGTCTCAGCCGCGACAGCCGAGCTCCGGCAGCAGATTGCCGCGCGCGACGATTTCATGGCTACCGTGTCGCACGATTTGAAGTCGCCGCTGACGTTCATCAAAGGGATGGCCAGCTTGCGTCGTCGGCGCGCGCCACGTACGCCCGAGACGCAGCCGCTGCTCGAAGCTCTCGATCAGATCGAAGCTGCCGCCGGTCGGATGGCTCAGCAGTTGGACGCCATCGTCGATGCCAGTCGGCTCGAGTCGGGCTTGCGGCTCGAGTTGCGTCGCGAGTCGACCGATCTCGTTGACCTGGCCAAGAAAGCGGTGGCCGAGCGGCAGGCGACATTGGATCGCCACGTGTTGCGGGTGACGATCGGCGAGCCTCAGGTCATCGGGGAGTGGGACCCGCTGCGGCTGGGGCGAGTGCTGGACAACCTGCTCGACAACGCCATCAAGTTCAGCCCACGCGGCGGCGCCATCGAGGTCACGGTCACGCGCGACGCGGGTGACGCCATGTTGACGGTGGCTGACCGCGGCGAAGGTATCCCGGCCGCGGACCTGCCGCATATCTTCGAGCAATTTCGGCGTGGCCGGAATGTCGAAGGGCGGATCCCGGGCACCGGCATTGGGCTGCACGGTGCGCGGCAACTGATCGAGATGCACGGCGGCTCGGTGACCGCCGACAGCGAGATCGGCGTCGGCACCCGAATCACCGTTCGTCTGCCCTGCGCGAGCTGATCGCGCTGGGACCCTGTTGAACTGGCGGCTCCTGGCCGATGGTCAATCAGGAGGCGAGCGGATAGCGCGATGGCAAATAAACGCGTGCTCCTGATCGACGACGAGGATGACATCCGCGAAGTCGCGCAGCTGAGTCTCGAGATCGTTGCTCAGTGGGACGTGCTGACCGCCAGCTCGGGTGCCGCGGGTATCTTGTGCGCCGCGGCCGAGCAGCCAGACGCCATTCTGCTCGACGTGATGATGCCCGACATGGATGGTCGCGCCACGTTTCGCGAGCTGCGCGCCAACCCCGCCACACAGCACATCCCCGTCATTCTGCTGACGGCCAAGATTCATCCTTCCGATCAACTCGCCCGAGACGTGATCGCGGTGATTTCCAAGCCGTTCGATCCGCTCAGTCTGTCCACACAGATCTCGAAGCACCTGGGCTGGACCGTCTAAGGCCATGGTCGCGCGATCCGGGCTCACGGCGACACTCGCCCCTGACCAGCACGTCAACCTGGGCGTCGGAGACAAGAATCGACGCGGCTGGTTTCGCGCCCAGGTCGTCTCGCACGATGTGAACGCCGGGCAGCTGGTGCTGACGTGCTTCATGGATCGGCCAGCCGATCGACCAGTCGAGCCAGGCGAGCGAGTCATCGTTGCGGCGACGCACATAGCGGCTGCCCTTCACTCGGTACCGATGGATGTCGAGTACAGCAGCGGTGGGCCACAGGTGACAGTTCAGCTGCGGATGGCTGGCACCTGGCAACCCGAGGATGAACGGCGCCACCAGGTCCGTGTGCCTCTGGCGCTGCCGGCGAGTCGAGCACGCCGCTGGGTGGGTGGCGCGTGGCGCGACCTGAACGCGACACTGGTCGACCTGAGCTCGCGCGGAGTCGGGGTCAGCCTCGATCACGAGGTCCGCCTCGGCGAACGGCTATCGCTGGTCGTGCCGGTCGAGGATGGCAACAGGGAGCTGCGGGTGACGGTCGAAGTACGGCATGTTCGCGATGCGGGTCAGGGCGAGCAGCGCTGGCGGGCTGGCGGACTGTTCCGCAATCTGGCGCCAGCGGACCACGAGCGAGTGATTCGTTTCATCTTTGCCGAGCTGCGCTGCCGTAACGGGCGCTAGCGCGATACTCGCCGCCTTCTGGCAGGCGTAACCCAACCGTGAGACGCCCGCTTTAGCTGCTGCGCGAGTGATCGTCCTCTAGGATGTGCGTCACTATGCGATGGGCTCGGCTGGCGGCGGTGCTGCTCGGTGCAGCGTTGCCGGCGGCCGTCCTCGCGGCGGCGTGCAGCAGCCCGGCGCAGGCACAAAAGCCGCTGACCTATGTCGCGATCGGCGCGTCCGACGCGGTCGGGATCGGCGCTCAGAACCCCGAAGTCGAGGGTTGGGTACCGCGGCTCGGGGCCTCCCTGGGGCCGAGTGTGCGGGTCATCAACCTGGGGGTGAGCGGCTCGACGCTGTCGCGGGCGCTGCAGGAGCAGGTGGATCCGGCAATCGACGCGCGGCCGGATGTGGTCACGGTTTGGCTGGCCGTCAACGACCTGAACGCCCGCGTGCCGCTGGAGCAATACGGCGCCGATCTTGATGCTCTGCTGGGACGACTCGAGGCGACGCACGCCAGGGTGCTCGTTGGCAACGTCCCAGATCTCGGTCGGCTGGTGGCATATCGCGGCATGGATGCGACACTGCTCGCCGCGGAAGTCGACCGCTGGAACGTGGTTATCGCCGACACGACAGCACGGCATAACGCGACGCTGGTGGATCTATTTGGCCGCTGGCAGGAAGTGGCCGATCATCCGGAGTACCTCTCGGCGGATGGCTTTCACCCCAGCGCGGAGGGCTACCAGCGGCTCGCTTCTGTCTTTGCGGAGGTGTTCGGTGCTGGGGCGTAAGCCACGTGAGGTGTCGCTGCCCGTGCCGAGCGACGTCGCGGCAACGGCTGTGGTCGAGGCCTGTGAAGTAAGCAAGGCCTTCGTGATGGGTCGTCTGACGGTGCCAGCACTCAAACGGGTGAGCCTGCGCATCGAGCGCAGCGAGATCGTCGCCATCGTCGGACCGTCGGGTTGTGGCAAGACGACGCTGCTGCATTGTCTGTCGGGACTCGAAGATGTCGATTCTGGCGAGGTGTGGCTCGAAGGCCAGAGCCTCAGGCGCTTGTCCGATGGCCAGAAAGCCGACCAGCGCGTGCGTCGTATGGGCTTCGTCTTTCAGAGCTACAACCTGCTGCCAGTCCTGAACGCGTTGGAGAACGTCGAGCTGCCACTTTTGCTAGCCGGTCGATCGACGGCGGAAGCGCGGCGGCGGGCGTTGCGCGCGCTCGAGGTGGTCGGGCTGGAGAATCGGTTGCGGCATCGGCCTAGCGAGCTGTCCGGCGGCCAACAACAACGTGTGGCGCTGGCGCGGGCGCTCGGTACCGAGCCGGCAGTCATCTTTGCCGATGAGCCGACAGGCAACCTGGACTCGGATTCGGCAGGCGAGGTGATGCAGTTGATCGACCGCCTGAACCGCGAAAACGGCCAGACGTTTGTCCTGGTGACACACGCTCGTGAAGTGGCGGCGCACGCCGGGCGGGTCATTCGCATGCGTGATGGCGAAATCGACACCGAAGTCGTTCAAACCGAGGACTGAGTGCGGTCCCTCTTTGGCGTATCACAGGGGATGCTGCTTGGCGCCCTGATCGTGTTGGCCGTGGCGGTCATCGCCGGGCTCGCGTTCATTGCGTGGCGGAACCCGTTATTGCCGCGATTGGCCTGGCGGAACGTGCCGCGCCGGCCTGGCTTCGCGGTGCTGATCACTCTGGGTCTGACGATTGGCACCGTCATCTTGTCCAGCGCATTCACGACCGGCGACACGATGAGTCAGTCCGTGCGCACCGTTGTCGCCGGTGTGCTCGGCAGCGCCGACGAAGTGGTCTTCATTGCCGCGCCAGTGCAACGTTCCGGCTTCGATCTGGCGCAGTCGATCGCCAACGGCTCGCTGCTGACCGGTGTCACCAGCTACTTTCCATCTGCCGAGGCGCAGAAAGTATCGGACGCGCTGAACGGCAATCGGCGTGTCGCGGCAGTCGTACCTGTTGTGCTGGACCAGGCAGCGGTGTCGAGCGAGGGGGCGGCGTTCGCGGCGCAGCTCAATCTACTCGGCGTGCCGCCGCAAGATGCGCTGGTGCTTCGCCCCGCGAATCTTGCCGATCGGCAGACGCTGTCGATCGGGACGCTCGGCCCGGATGAGGTCTACATCAACACCGAGGCGGCCGCAGCGCTAGCGGTTGCGCGCGGCCAGCGCATTCGGGTGTTCGGTTTGCCCGATGGCAGCGAAGCGAACCTCATGGTCAAGGACATCACCCGTCTCGGTGACCTCGGTGGTGGGCAGGCGACGATCTTCTTGCCGCTGGCTCGGCTGCAGGACATGTTGCAGAAGCCAGAGCAGGTCAACCAGGTGCTGGTGATCAACAGCGGCGATGCCGGCCAGCGGTTGGCCAGCTCCTGGCCGGTGACGGTCGCATTGCGGTCTGCCTTCGCTGACGAGGCGGCCACCCAGCGGTTGTTCCGTGCGCTGTCTTCACCGCCAGCGCGCGATCTTCTTGCTCGGGCTGTGGCGGCGCCCGACACGAGTGGCCGCGTGGCGGACAAGCTGCGGCGGTTGCAGGTGGTCCTGGACGAGCCGAATGCCGCACAGAGCCCGGAGTTCAGGGCGCTGGCCAACGATCCCGAGCTGCTCAGCCGGCTGGCCGGCCGACTCGGCGGCGCTGTGCAGCGTGGCAATACCCCGTTCGCGGCGAGTGCGGCCGGGTCCGCTGGTTTCCGAGTCATCGACGTGCAGAGCGTCGCCCAGGATCAGGCCGACCGCTGGGGGAGTGCGTTCACCGACCTGTTCGTCGTCCTCGGTGCATTTTCGCTGTTCAGCGGCATGCTGCTTATCGTGCTGGTCTTTTCGCTGGTGGCACTCGAGCGACGGACCGAGCTTGGCATCACGCGCGCGCTCGGCGCCCGACGTCGAGACGTCGTCCTGCTGCTGGCGCTCGAGGGTGGGCTGTATAGCGTGATCTCGTCGTTGTTCGGTCTGGGCGGCGGATTGGCCCTGGCCCTAGGCATCATCGCGCTGGCTCAAGGCCTGGTCGAGCAATATGGATTTCATCTCGAGCCGGTCATCGATCCGTCCAGCATCGCCGCCAGTTATGGCCTCGGCGTGGTCCTGACGTTCGTCGCGGTCAGCATCACGGCCTGGCGGTCGAGTCGTTTCAGCATCGTGACCGCCATTCGCGATCTGCCTGACCCGCCCGGTGGGCTACCTGGCTGGCGAGGACTGGTCGTGAGCGTCGTCCCCGCGGCGCTCGGGCCGGCGCTGATAGCGTATGCCATCGCGCATCGGCTGTCGCTGGCGTATGCGTTCGGGGTGGCGAGCGGGATTATCGGTTTAGCGCTGCTCGCCCGCTGGGCGCTCGGACGCGCCGGCCTGCGCGGTCCTGAGCGCGTCGTGTTCACGTTGGCTGGGGTGGCCTTGATTGGCTGGTGGCTGCTGCCGGTTGCCGTGTTCCCAGCAGTTGTCGAGATGAGTTTTTTGAGCGGCGTGACCATGTTGCTGGGGGCCGTGTGGGTGCTGGCGTACAACGTCGGCGTCCTGCGCCGGCTGCGTGCGCCCGCGGTGCTGTGGCGGCTGAGCACGGCGTATGTCGCGGCGAACCGCTTCCGCACCGGCTTAACGCTGACCATGTTCGCTCTGGTGGTGCTGAGTCTCACCGTTTCGGCAGTGTTGTTGACGGCGACGCGCGTCGCATATGCGGACCCGGACGCACTCACGGGTGGTTGGGATATCCACGCCGTCAGCTCGCTTCCGCCGCGTGACCTGCGGGCCGAGCTCACGGCGAGCGGCGTCGTGTCGGCGGACGCTTTCGCGGTGATTGGTGGCGCCTCACCGCTGCTGGTCGAAGGTATCCAGACCGATGTCGCCGGCGCGCGCTGGGCCGGCCTGAGCGTTCTGGCAGTCGACGCTGCGTTTATCGACGGTGCTCGTACGCCGCTCGTCGGCGGTGACAGCGCAGCGTGGCGCAGCTTGACCCGGCCAGGCACGGCTATAGCTGGCGCGGGGCTGCTCAAGGCGGTTCAGAACCGGCTGCAGATCAAAGACGGCGAAGGGTCTGACTTTCGACCAACGGTCGTTTGGTTACGTGACCCGCGCTCAGCGCAGCGCGCCGTGCGCGTGGACGTCGTCGGCGTGGCGGATGCGCGCGGGCCGTTTGGCAGCAGCCTGGTCGTGAACGCGGCGACGCTAGCCGGCTGGCCGCCGCCGGAGACCGGTGGGTATTACCTGGCTGTGCCGAGCGGGGCGAACGCGCGCGAACTGGCCGCCGGCTTGAACGTCGCCGCGTCCGATCTGAAAGCCACCACGATCGGCGATGAGCTGCGCCTGGTGCAGGGTGTTCGTGGACTGCTGAACATCATCCTGCAGGGCTTTATGGGCGTTGGCTTGCTGGCGGGTGTGGCGGCTCTGGGTACGCTGAGCACTCGGGCGGTGGTCGAACGACGGCGTCAGATCGGTGTGTTACGGGCGCTCGGAGTTTCGGCCCGCAACATCTCGCTGGGTTTGTTGGCCGAGTCGGCTGTGGTCGCGTTGCTCGGCGCGGGGCTGGGCGTTGGCGTCGGATTGTTCGTCGCCCAGAGCACCGTCACGTTTCTGAGCCGGCTGAGCCCCGAATTGCGCTTTGCGATTCCCTGGGAGCAGATCGCCCTGGTGGTGGTCGTTGCGCTTGGTGCCGCGTTGCTGATGACCCTGTTGCCGGCTCGCCAGGCGGCACGTCTCAGTCCTGCCGAGGCGCTGCGCGATGCTTGATTAGCTCCGACGACGGATAAACACGTCGGCCGGCAAGAGCACGAGGGCGGCGAGCAGGAGCCACGGCCACAGATCGATCGCGGGAGCCTGGCCATTGGCGGGCCGTGCGGCGGCGGTCGGGTTGGGCCACTCCTGCCCGCCGCTGGTCCGTGCGAGCGACTCCAGGAGCGCCCGATTCAACCCCACGGAATGCTGCTCGATGCTGTCTGGTGTGCTGAAGGCGGCGACCTCTTCGCGGCTGCCCTGTTTGAACAGGACCCGATACGTGCCTGTCTGCGTCGCGCGGGTGTCGAGCGTATAGACCCCGGGCGCTGTTTGGGGCAGGGTTACTTCGCGCGCGGTGCCATCCGGCCCGAGCACGGTCGCGCGAGTGTCTTGCAAATCGACGAAGTGGCCATCGTCGCCAAGAGACTCGATCGACAGCGTCACCTGACGACCATCCGGGCCGACCTGCGCAAATGGCTGGAAGTCGGATCGGACTGGTGCGGGTAGCGACCAGCGGACTGCTTGCGACCAGAAATGGCCGGCGTCCGACCAGTTCTGCCAGGCACTCGCCCAGCCTTGTTGCGCATCAGAGGTCCACGCGACGACCCGCCCGAGGCCGAACTGCCAGTGGGCCAGCAATGGGTGGCCACGCTCGGTCTCCAGAGCGGTGATCGCACGCTCCTTGCGCGTGGTCGCGACGTAGCCGCCAAGTGCGGGCAGGTCGCCGGAGATCGAACGCAAAATGGGACTCGGCTCGGCGACCACGGGTGCGACGCGGCCTTCGACCACCGCGTTGCGCGTCAGTATGGTGGTCTCCTTGCTCGCGATGCGTGGGATCTGCGTGCTGCGCTCGGTGAAGTAATACCGTCCGCCGCCTAACCGGGCCAGGTTCGACAGCAGTCGTGTGTCGGCATCCGAACCGATGGCCAGCGTCGACAGCGTGACTCGCGCTGGCTGCATCCGCGCCAACAGGTCTTCATAACCGCGATCGTTGGATTCGCCGTCGGTCAACAAGATGATGTGTTTGAGAGGCGCGCCATTTTGCAATGCGGCCTGGAACGCCGCTTCAAGGGGCGGCAGGATACTGGTTCCACCACCTGGCTTGATCGTGGCGATCTGCGCCTGAGCCCGTTTGACGTCGTCGGGACTACTCAGCCTCGTTGGTGGGACAACCCATTGAAAGGACGTATCGAACGAGATCACGCCGATCGTGTCCTGAGGCTGCAGCAAGCCAGCTGCCTCAATGGCCGCCTCGCGAGCCATAGCCAGTTTTGAGGCGCCGCCAGTCGCTGAGCCGCCGCCAGTGAGGATGTCCATGCTGCCCGAGCGGTCGATCACGAGAAACAGTGCCAGGCTGCCTTGCTGTGGTTCGATCGGCGGCTCTGACGACACAGGCAGCAGGTCGTCGAGCACGGTGCCCTGGTAGCCGCCAGGTGAGAAGGCGCGTGAGCCGCCGATGACCAACACACCGCGGCCCATATCCTGGACAAACGACACTAGCGTGCGTTGTTGATCCAGGCTCAGGCTGGTCGCGGCAGTATTGACCAACACGACGCCATCGAAGTCCCCGAGCGCGCTGGCACTGGGTGGCACGCTTGCCGCCGAGCGCCGCTCGACGACAAGACCTTCGTTGCCGAGCACGGTGACGAGCGCGTCGGCCTGGGTATTCGCGTCGTCCTGGAGGACGAGCACGCGACCGGCAGGTTTCACCACGATCGGCGAGATGAGACGGCTCACGTCAGAGCCGAGCTGTAGGTCGGCGCGGACTTCGCTGAAACCGGCGATGTCGGCCCGCTGGGTGAACGAAATGCGAGTGTCGCCCGGTTGCAGATGCATCGGCCCGCTGGCCACGACGGTCTGGTCGAGCCAGACGCGGAGCTGGGCGTCGACCGGGAGGGCGGCTTGCAGGTCCACGATGATGTCGAAGGTGTCGCCGACGCGCGCGACTGGCGGTGCTGACAGGGTGTGGATGACCGCGGCAGCGCGTATGCCGGGGGCGAGTTGTGGCAGCGCTACAAACGAGACCGCGACTCCAGGTGGCAGGGCGTCGAGCGGCGGATTGGCTGTCGTCTGCCAGCCGTCAGTGAGCAGGACGATCTCAGGTGCCGCGTTCGAGTCTCGCGGCAGAAGCGTGCCGGCCAGGTGCAGGGCAGCAGCTATATCGGTGCTGCCACCCGCCGGTGAGAGGGCGGTGTCCGCGGCGCGTTGGGCAGAGCTGGCGAATTCGAGGGTGTCGGTCCAGCTGCCCGGGGGCAGCTGCTGTTTCGTCTGCTGGACCCAGGCGCGGGCCCATTGCTGTTGATCGGGTGTCGTGCTGTCCGAGACGTCTATGGCAAAGACCATGGCTCGCGCCTGTCCTGGTGGACGCAGCCGCGGCTCCGCCAACGCGAGAATGAGCAGCCCGCTGACAACGAGGCGCACCGCCAGGATCGCCGCTTGCAACGGATGCGCGGTCTGGCGCAAGCGGAGGCGCGGGACCAGGAGGACCAGCGGTACGGCCAGAGTGAGCAGCCACAGGCTGACGGCATGCTCGAGCTTCAGCGATTGCACCACGAGCCAGAACTGACTCATCCGCGCCTCGCGTACACGACCCACTCAGCGCCGAGCAGAGCGAGGACGACGGCCAGGAGCCACGGCCAGCGTTCCGCGTTGCCGGCTGTCGCCGTGTCAGTCGCGGACCTGGTTGTGGCGAGGGGACCGAGCGGCCGCGGCGCAATGTCCGACTGGTTAGCGTCAACCCGTTGTGTCGCGCCGGTAGCCATCTGTGGGTCAGTCTGGGACAGCAGATAGGACGTCGCGTTGCCCACCAGGAGGGGAAACGCCAGCGATTTTTCGAGCCCAGACACGGCCGGATCGAAGGTCAACGCGATAACCGGTCGGCCTTCGAGCTTGCCTTCCATGATCAGTGGACCTTGCAGCGTCCCCAGAACGACGCGTGCCCAAGCTGGCACGCCGGAGACCGAGGGTGTCTCGTTTTGCAGTGCGGCCAGGTCGAGGCCAGCGAGCAGCGGGTGTGATGGCTGGACGCGGGCGCCGTTGCCGAGCCCAACGCCCAGGAGTCGACCGCTGCTCGCTGGCGGGTTGAGCAGGACCAGTGGTCCGAGCGGCAGCAGCGTCGGGAGAGTGCCTTGCAACACGGTCAAATCGGGCTGCGGCTGATCGGCCGTGCTCGTCGCCGTGCGCACGCGGAGTGATGGCACGGCTTCGAGGGCGCGCCGCAAACCGTCTGACATGCGGCCGACGACCAGCACGTCGCGCGGAGGTCCGCCCGGGGCCAGCACCTCGAACGTATCGTCGAGCGCCAGCGCATCATGGCCCAGCAGTTTGGCAAGGATTCGGTGTGCGTCGGTCGGTAACGGGATGCTGAGCCTGGCCTGACTTCGGCCGCCGATATCGAGCTGGCGTTCGTCGATGGGCGCGCCGTCAGCGGTGAGTCGCAGCGGCATGCGAACGGCGTGGTCGGCCGCATTGGCGACCTCGATAAATGCGGTTTGACCGCGTCCGCTGGGGTCCATGCGGATGACGAGACTGCTGATCGCCTGGTTTTCGCCGCCGCCGCCGGTGGCGCTGACCTCTACCGCTGCAGCCAGCGGGCCGCTGCTGGCGGGCTGTGGGAATGCACCGTCCGTGAACAACACGATGACGCCCTGTCGGTCGGGTGTGGTGTCGATTTGGCCGGAGGCGAGTGACAGCGCGTCGGCGATAGCGCTCGTCGTGAGCCCGGGCTGGGCGACACTCAGCGCCCCTCGTACCGTGTCCGGCGCACCGCGCCCAAGCAGCGTCGCCTCACGTCCGGCACGGATGACCGTGACCAGGTCTTCGACCGGCCGGAGCGCGTTGAGACGTTCGACAGCACGAGCGCGAGCGGCCTCGAACCGCGATGGATTCACGTCGGTGGCTTGCTTGCTGGCCGAAGCGTCAAGGATGAGCACCACGTGCCGCGGCGGGTCGCTCGACGTGGTCGGCCGCGCCAGAGCCAGCGCGGCCAGGCTGGCGGCCAGCAGCTGCAGCAGGAGGAGCAGAGAGAACGGCGGCAGCTTATGCCGTGTTCGGCCAGTCGATGCTTGTGGTAAATCGGCCCACAGGAACAGCGCCGGCACGCGGATGCGGCGGCGGCTGCCAAACAGCCAGTGGATCACATAGATCGCGACAGGGATGGCCACAGCCAGCAAGCCAAGCGGAAGGAGAAAGGTCATCGGAGCACGCCCCCGCGGCGCAGGTCGTCCATGATGACGTCGGCCAGTGGACGATCGGTCATGAGCCGCACGTACCGCATGCCGTGCGTGATGCAGTCCGCTTCGCGTGCGGCAAGCCAGGTCTGCAGGCGCTGTCGATAGGCGCGCAGCGTGTCCAGACTGACGCCGAGCTCGAGTGAAGCGTTGGTCTCGGCGTCGATCAGCTCGACCTCGCCGGCCAGATCCGGCTCGAGCTCGTCCGGGCTCACCACGTGCAGGACGACCACGTCAGCGTGTCTGCTTTGCAAGGCCAACAGGCCGTCGGCGACGCCGTCTGGCGTCATCAAGTCGGAGGCGACGATGACCAGGGGTTGACGGGCGCCCTCAGGTAGGCAGTCCGCCAGGCGAGCATTGAGATCCACCAGACCTGTCGGCGCAACCGTGGCCAGAGCATTCACCAGGTCGGCCATGCGGCCCCGACGTCGGAACGGCCCGAAGCCCA
>DASYKL010000319.1:0-2797 GCA_035995405.1 Chloroflexota bacterium | reverse complement strand
AAGCCTTCAATCGCGAACGCGTGCCAGAGCGCGTCGTACACGCCAAGGGCGGCGGCGCTTTCGGCTATTTCGAGGTCACTGCCGACGTCCGCGAATGGACCAAAGCCGCGTTCCTGAATACGGTCGGCAAGCGGACCCCGGTGGCGATTCGCTTCTCCACCGTCGCCGGCGAGCAGGGCTCTGCTGACACGGTGCGCGACCCGCGCGGCTGGGCGATGAAGTTCTACACCGAAGAGGGCAACTACGACCTGGTCGGCAACAACACGCCGGTCTTCTTCATCCGCGACCCGTCCAAGTTCTCGGACTTCATCCACTCACAGAAGCGCATGGGCGCCGATGGCTTGCGCAGCAACAACGCCCAGTGGGACTTCTGGTCACTCAAACCAGAGTCGTACCACCAGGTGGCCATACTGATGTCCGACCGCGGTACGCCGCGCACCTGGCGGAACATGAACGGCTACGGCAGCCACACCTATATGTGGGTCAACGCCGAAGGTAAGCGAGTCTGGGTCAAGTACCACTTCAAAACCGAGCAGGGCATCCAGAATTTCACCGCGGCCGAAGCGCAGGCCACGGCGGGACAGGATCCAGATTTTCACAGACGTGATCTCTTCGGCAGCATTGAGCGGGGAGATTTCCCGGCATGGCGACTGGAGATGCAGATCATGCCGTTCGACGACGCGGCGACGTATCGCTTCAATCCGTTCGACTTGACCAAGGTCTGGCCGCACAGTGATTATCCACCGATCACCATCGGTCGGCTGGTGCTGAATCGGAATCCAGAAAACTTCTTCGCCGAGATCGAGCAAGCTGCGTTCGAGCCGTCGAACATGGTCCAGGGCATCGGGCCCAGCCCGGACAAGATGCTGTTGGGCCGGCTATTCAGCTACCACGATACCCACCTGTATCGCATCGGCACGAACTATCAGCAGCTGCCTGTCAACCAGCCGCATTCAGAGGTGCACAGCTACAACCAGGATGGCCAGATGCGCTACGCGCACCGTGACAACCTGCCCGTGTATGCACCCAACAGTTATGGCGGGCCCAAGGCCGACCCCGACCGCTACAGCGATCCGAGCTGGCTTGTGGAAGCGGGCGAGATGGTCCGCCACGCCTACACGCTACACGCGGAGGATAACGACTTCATCCAGGCCGGCATGCTGTATCGCGATGTCATGTCGCAGACCGATCGCGACCACCTGGTCAGCAATATCGTCGGCGCCATGAGCGGTGTCGAGACGGCTGTCCTGGAGCGCTCGGTCAATCACTGGCGTCAGGTCGACCCGGACCTGGGCGCGCGACTCGCGCAGGGCGTCGGCCTTGGCACACGTGGCGCCGCTGTCGCGGCGGACTGAAGTCGAGCAGGTTTCTTTCGTAAAAATCAGTCGGACCTTGCATTCGGCGGGCGTTGCGGGCGATTGCGAACGCTCCGCCCGGAATCGGCTTCCGCCGGATGCGACTCCCACATGCTAAAGGAGATTCTTGTGGAACAGAATTGGCTGAGGAACAGTGTCGTCGAATTTGTCGGCACATTTGCGCTGATCTTCGTCGGCGCTGGCTCCATCATTGCGACAGGCGGTCAGAACCTGGTCGCGATTGCCCTGGCCCACGGCCTGGCGATCGGGCTTATGGTGGCCGCGGCTGGTCACATTTCGGGTGGCGTGTACAACCCTTCGCTCACCGTCGGGCTGATGGCTGCGCGGCGGATCCCGGTGGGTCGCGGCCTTTACTACATCATCGCTCAGCTCGTGGGCGCAACGGTCGCCGCGCTCGCGCTCAAAGTCCTCTTCGCCCCGGCCGCCGTGGTGGCGGTGAACCTCGGAACACCTGCCATTGGACTCGGGTTGGGCACCGGTGCGGCTGTCCTCGCCGAGGCCATCATGACGTTCTTCCTGATGTACTCGGTGTTCGGGGTGGCGGTCGATCTGCGTGGCGCGCGGGCGATTGCCGGGCTGGTGATTGGGCTCACAATAACCATGGATATTTTCGTGGGCGGAGGCCTGACGGGCGCGGCCATGAATCCGGCCCGCTGGTTCGGACCCGCGATTGTCCAGGGTGCGTTCGACAACTGGTGGATTTACTGGGTCGGACCTATCGTTGGAGCAACTGTCGCGGCGGTCGTGTGGAACGAGTTCTATCTACGCGGCGTGGCCACACCGCAGCCACAGGCGGCTTCTGTGGACATCGAGCAGTCCGACGCCGCGCCAGCGCGGGTACGCCGCGCGGCATAAGCGCCTGCTGGACACGGACCGGCGGTGGGACATCGCACGCGATACCCGCCTCCGGCACCGGGACACCACCTACGATCACGGCGAAATCAGCCAAAACCACCGAAAGATGATGAACCAGAATGCATGAGCGAATCGCCGCACCCAATGCGACGCCGGCGCTGGCCGTCTGATGCCGCGCCTGGTCATGGTCGGCGTGAGCCACCACCTCACGCCGCTCAACATCCGCGAGCGCCTCGCGTTCGACGCGGAGCGCTGGTACGCATGCTCACTGCGTGGTTTACCGAGCGTGCTGGTTTCGACCTGCAATCGCGTCGAGGTCTATGCCTGGGTGACGGGAAGATCGTCGCCGGCAGTGCGCGCCTTGCAGCACAGCCTGGCCGACGCGGCAGGCCTCGCGATCACCGAGCTGCAGCCCTATCTCGCCGTGTTCTCGGGCCCCGCTGCGCTGCTGCACCTGGTGCGCGTCGCCGCGGGACTGGATTCACTCGTCGTGGGCGAGGACCAGATTCGCGGCCAGCTCCGCGACGCGCTGCACCTGGCCGAGTCGATCGCAGCTCTCCCAACCT
>DASYKL010000318.1:0-2285 GCA_035995405.1 Chloroflexota bacterium | reverse complement strand
CGAACGCTGATCGGTGGCGCAGATGTGTTTGCGCAGGGCTATCGACCTGGATCGTTGGCGTCGCGGGGATTCGGCCCGCTGGAGGTCGCCGCGCTGCGACCGGGCATCGTGTATGTCACGATCAGCGCGTTTGGTCATACTGGACCCTGGCGCGATCGCCGCGGTTTCGACAGTGTCGTCCAGGCTGCCAGCGGCATTGCCGACGATAGCGCCATCGACGGCGTGCCGCGGTTCGCCCCCGCCAATCCACTCGATTACATGACCGGCTACCTGGCCGCGTTTGCGGTCATGGTGGCTCTGGCGCGGCGAACTGAGGAGGGTGGCAGCTATCTGGTTCGCGTGTCGTTGGCCCAGACTGGCCGCTGGCTGTCGAGCTTGCCGCGGCTCGAGCCGCCGTTGGCCGCCGCCCAGCCAGCCGACTTGCCACCAGAGCGATTAGCGTCGCTCATGATGACCACCGAGACGCCGTTCGGTCGCTTGCAACACCTCAAACCGGCGGCGCAGTTGAGCGCCACGCCGGCCTTCTGGGCTCGACCCTCAGTACCACTCGACCACGACCTGCCGGCATGGCTTTAGACGGCGACCGGTGCCGCGACAGTTGTGGGCCAGTTGGGGTACGGCGGCCGATCGTCCCGTGGCAGCAGGGCTCGAATCGCTGCCAGATCATCGGGCGTGTAGTCCGGCTCGTAGAGCGGCGCGCGGCGCGTATGGTCTGCTTTGACGAGGAGGATGTCGTCATAGCCGAGCTCAGCTACCCGATGCAGTCGCTCAGAAGCTTCTTCGGGGCCGCAACGCAGGTGGAACGACTCGTCGTCAGCCAGCTTGCTCGTTGGGGCGGTCAGATCGACCAGACAGGTCGACACGATCGCACGCTTGCCGCCCATGTCCCGGTAGCGCTTGATGGCATCGGCCATGGTGAGAAAGTTGGTTCGTCCGGCAGACGACATCCAGCCGTCGTACTCCTCGGCGGCGCGCTTCAGCCACACGCCGTTGTGCCAGGCGCCAACGACGAATCGCGGACCACCTTTCACTTCGGGCCACGGGTTCAAATTGGCCAGGCCGACCGTCTCGCCATCACACAGCCGACGGAGAGTGTCCATGTTGTCGCGCAGCAAGCGGAATCGCTGCTCGAAGTCCACGCCCACAGAATCGTGGTTGTTCTTCGTTGAGCCGGCGCCGACGCCGACGGTGAATCGTCCTCGCGTGAGTGCCTGCAGCGTCAGCAAGCGCTGCCCCAGCTCAACGGGGTGACGCAGCGGAATCTGATAGATCGAGGTACCGACCTCGATCTGGGTCGTGGCCGCGGCCGCGACGAGCAGCCACATCAACGGATCGGGTCGAGTCATGCCAGGGCTGAGTCCGTCGCCCATCCAGATGCCGCTGATACCGGCGGCTTCGACGCTCCGCGCGCGTGCCATGATGCCGGCCGTGTCGAGCGGTACGCCGGCGGCATCTTTGAGCGGCATGTTGATGGCGATCCTCATGTGGGCCATAAGACCACAGTACGGGTGGTCCATGCATGCCCTATATGGTCCTCCTGGAGCCGCTCCAACCCTCTGCCGACCCGTCAGCTGAGGCGGTATGGTAGTACATGACGCAAATGAGGCGGAACAGTAGTAGTAGTACTAGTAGTACATGACGCACGCACGGGCTATCGTCACGCGCTCGCCAGGCGAGCCGCTGGTGGTTGAAGACGTCGAGCTAGATCCACCTGGCCGAGGCGAGGTGCGCGTCCGCATCCTGGCCAACGGCCTGTGCCATAGCGATTACAGCGTCTATCACGGCCGGGCGCCCGAGCGGCTGCCTGGCGTCCTCGGTCATGAGGCGGCCGGCGTCATCGAGGCTGTCGGCGCCACCGTTGACACATCGCGCGTTGGCGAACGGGTCGTCATCGCCTGGCGTGCCCCCTGCGGCATCTGCCGTTTCTGCGCCGCTGGGCAGTTGACGCTGTGCACGCGAACGCAGGTGGCCGAACCGCGCCTGAGGACGCGTGACGGGCTGCTCCCCTACCGCATGCTCGGGATCGGCAGCCTGTCCACGCATGTCGTGGTGGCGGCTGCACAGTGCATCGCGGTGCCAGTGGACGTTGCGCCGGAACACGCCTGCTTGATTGGCTGTGCGGTGATGACCGGTGTCGGAGCCGCGCTCTACACCGCCAATGTACAACCGGCCAGCACCGTTGCCGTGTTCGGCTGTGGTGGCGTCGGTACCAGCGTGATTCAGGGCGCGCGGATTGCCGGTGCAGCACGGATCCTGGCGGTCGACGTCGATCCACGTAAGCTGGC
>DASYKL010000317.1:0-11284 GCA_035995405.1 Chloroflexota bacterium | reverse complement strand
GACTCAAGATGGCGTCCACGGCGAGTCGCCCCACACCCGGCCGAGAGAAAATCGTCTCGGTCACGACCGCTCCGCCCAGGAGCGCCCCAAGCTGGAGTCCCAGCATGGTGACGGCTGGTATCAGCGCGTTCTTCAGGGCATGACGGACGACGACGAGGCGGCCAGGTAAGCCCTTGGCGCGAGCGGTCATGACGTACTCCTGACCGAGCACCTCGAGCATGCTGGAGCGGACCAGGCGCGCCAGCACAGCGGACGAGCTCAGGCCCAGTGCTGTTGCCGGCAGGATCAGTCGTTCCAGGCCACCCTGGCCGGTGGCCGGTAACCAGGCCAGGGTGAACGAGAAGAACAGGATCAGCAGCAGACTTGAGTAAAAGACGGGCGTGGAAATACCCAACATCGCGAGGGCCATGACCGCGGTGTCCAGCCAGGTGCCATGAGCAATGGCGGCGGCGACGCCCAGCGTCACGCCAAGGATGGCCGCCACAGCCAGAGCCGTCAGCGTCAACTGGGCAGTGCCAGGTAGGACTTCCAGGATGCTGTCGAGCACCGGTCGCTGGCTGCGCAGTGCGACGCCGAGGTCGCCACGGACAGCATGGCTGGCGTAGTCGAGATACTGCACGACGAGCGGACGATCCAGGCCGTACTGGTGGCGCAGCTCGTCTGCTCGTTCGGGCGTGAGTGGTTTGTCGCCGGCGAAGATTTGCACCGGGTCGCCCGGGACCAGGTGCAGCATCAAGAAGCTCAGCACCGAAATCCCGACCAGCACTGGCACGGCTTGCAACAGCCGCTGCCAAACGTACGCCGTCACTGCTTGAGCTGCACGTCGTTGAGCCAGACATATGAGGCCAGCGCGTCAAGCGTTTCACCCTGCACTTCGGCGCGTTTGGCGTTGTAGACGATGGTGTCGACGAGGGGCACGGTGGCAGCGTCTTTCAGCACCCGCTGCTGTACCTGTTTGTACAGGTCGGCGCGTTTGGTCGCATCGGTCAGACCAGCGGCGTCTTCGAGCATCTTGTCGATCTCCGGCACCTGGTACTTCGCCCGGTTGAATGCGTCGACATTTGACGAGTGAAACAGCGTCCGCAGCACATCCGGGTCGCCGTACGAGAACCACATGAAGCTGACGTCATAACGGTTCTGGTTGTACGCCTCGCGCGCGGCAGCCCGCTCCAGCGGATCGACTTTGAGGTCGATTCCAACGTCGCGCAAGCTGGCCTGGACCGACTCTGCCATGGCCTTGTCACGCGGCCGCGAAATGATGGGGAACGAGATTTCCAGGCGCTGCGCGCCTTTCGCGCGAATGCCATCGGCGGCGGGCTTCCAACCCGCCGCGTCCAGCACCTGCTTGGCCTTTTCGGGATCGAAACTGTAGACCTGCTCGGTCGACGGATCGTAGGCGAAGGTCGGCCGCATCAACGGACTCCAGGCGGCCTTGTTCAAGCCCTGGAACACGGCCGAGTTGAGACCCTCCCGATCAACCGCGTACTCCATAGCCTGACGAACGGCGGCGTCGGCGATGGCGCCGGTGCTGGTGGTGTTCAGCAACAAAATCCAGCCGGAGCCCGGTTGGCCCTTGGTGATGATGCCGAATTTCGCGTCCTTGCTGAGTGTCGCGAACTCCAGCGGATCGACTTCATCGATAATGTGCGTTTCGCCGGTCTTGAGCGTGCCGGTGCGCACTGATGGCTCGGGGATGATCTTGTAGGTCACCCCGTCGAGGTATGCCGGACCAGCATGCTTGAAGTACGACGAGCCCCAGTTGTAGTCGGGATTCTTGACCAGCGAGATGTGGTCCTTGGCGACCCATTCCTTGAACATGAATGGACCGCTGCCAACCGGGTGGCGAGCGAAATCGGCCAGGCCCATCTTCTGTACCGCGGTCGGCGAAACGATGCCCAGATAGCCGTTCAGATTGGTCAGTAGCGGCGCATACGGCTGCTTCATGACCACCTTGATGGTGTAGTCGTCGACGACCTCGGTGTGGTCATACGGACCGAGTTGATCGTGCGATTGGCCGGCTTTGGTGGCGGGATCAACGACGCGATCGAAGGTGAACTTGACGGCGGCGCCGTTGAACGGCGTGCCGTCGTGGAACTTGACACCCTTCTTGAGTTTGAAAGTGTAGATGGTCGCGTCAGATGAGATATCCCAGGAGTCGGCCAGCCCTGGTACGAACTTGCCGGGCTCGGGCTCCCAGACCAGTGGCTCGCACACGTTGAGGGTGACGCGGATGGTGGTGTCGAAGTTGGTAACTTGCGGGTCGAGTGTGTCGTCGAGGTCGCCGCTCAGGCCGTAGATCAAGGTGCCGCCGGCGGCGGCTGGGGCGGCTGCGGCCGCGGCGGTCGTTGGTTTGGCGGCTGCTGCCGCGGCGGCGGGTGCAGCGGTTGGCGCGGCTGTGGTGGCGGCGGCCGCCGGCGGCGCGGTGGTCGGTTTGGCGGCTGGAGCCGGGGGGGCGGCCGTTGGGGCAGCCGGCGCGGCCGACTGGCAGGCGCTCAGACCAATCGCGCCGACCACGCCGGCGGACCAGAGCAGGAACTCGCGACGACGCATCCAGGACATCTTGGTGTGACCCCTCAGGAGGAATGTGCACCGGCGGCGGCCGTGGGCGACTCGAGCATCGCCCGTTCGATCAGGGCCACCGGCACAGAGCCGAATGACAGTAAGCGATCGTGAAACTCTTGCAGCGACAGGTCGCCTGCCCGGCCGGCGGCGAGCCTTCGTCTCAGGCGCCAGATGCCGTCCCAGCCGGCGAGATACATACACGCGGCGCCGGGGAAAAGACTGTTTTTGACGGCTTCGGCTTCGGCGGCGGACGGGGCCATGCCAACGCGATGGCGGTAGAAGGAGATGGCTTCGTCGAGGGTGAACCGACCCTGGTGCAGGCGAATATCGACCACGGCGCGAGCCGCCATGCGGATACGCGCAGCATGTTGGCCGGCTCGTTCGGCTGAGGTGAGAAAACCGTGCTCTTCGGCCAGGTCGGTGGCGTAGTTGGCCCAACCTTCGGCCATCGTCCCGCCGCACAGCATGGCAATGCGCGAAGCGCAATCGACCGCCGCGATGCGGCCGACACGGGACTCCGCTCGCGCGGCGAACCAGTTCTGGACGTGGTGGCCGAGGCTGCCGTGGTGAACGACGTGGTTCAACTTGATGGTCGAGTCGTCGGCGCCGGGCGGAACGAGGTACTCGACCTCTGGTTGATGGTCGAACGGTGCGGGGGAGCGATAGGGCAAAAAGTACAGATAGGGCGCCGCGTCACGGGCCCAGAGCGGCCGCTCGACATAACGGACGGGCCAGTCCGGGAAGGTCAACAGGTCGTTGGTCCGAGCGAGGGCCCGGGCGGCAACCCACAGCGCCTCAAACCGCTCGAGGTAGTCACCCCCTATGGGGGGACTCGGCGGGGCGGCGCCCGGTGCTGGTGGCACTGCTGGCGCTGGTGGCAGCGCGGCAATCGCTTCCTCTTCGGCAGCGATGCGGTCTAGCGCCTGGCGCTCCAGGTCATCGGCGCTGCCGTCCAGAAAATGGGCGTGCTGAAGGACGAGGTCGAGCGCTTCGCCGCCGGCGGCACAGGTGGTGGTGGCCTGTGGGAGAGCCTGTTCGAGCGAGTTGTCGAAGCGCACGAATGCGTCGACGGCCGCGGCAGCGGCGCCTCGCAAGGCTCTGTGCTCGAAGTTGGCCAGGCCGTCTTGCAGCAGCAGCCGCGCACCCGTGCACTCCCGTCGCGCGCGGGCGAGCCACGCGGCGGGGACGGGCGCCATGGCCGAACGACCGACATCGAGAAAAGTGGGGATGGCCGCCAGGCGCGCCGTTGCCAGGTCGAGGCGCTCGGCGAGCGGCGCAAACGGTCGCAGCAGCAGACTGACGACGCCGAACACCGCTTCGCCAGTCAGCACCGTTGGATTCGCAGGTCCGAAATGCCTCGATGCAGACTCCCACTGCTGGATGAGGAGAAAGCCACGCGCCAGGTCACGGTCCAACCGCTGCGCCGTCCCAAGCGTCTCAGCAGGCAGAGCGTCGAGACGGGCGAGCAAGTCGTCCGCATCGGCCAAAGTGTCGGCGATGCCTTGCGCTGAAAAATCCGGCAGCCGGTCGTCAAACTCGTGCCTGCCGATGAACGTGGCGCTGACTGGGCGACGTCGAAAGTACGACGCGAAGAACGCATCGAGCCACGCGTCGAAAGCGGGGGCGTTCATGAACTCTCAGGCGTCGGACGTCGCAGGGAGCGGCAGGTCGACCCAGCGTCGTTGATGGAACGATAACTCGACCGCATTGATCGTTTCCTGGACCCAGGCTCCATCCTCGAAGTTGCCCTGGTTGCGCTCGCCGCCCGCTTCGATCTCGTCCAGAAAGTCCTTGATCAGATTGGCGTAAAACAGCGACCGCCAGGATTCCTTGGGGTGTCCACCTGTGGGATAGAAGCGGGCTGGAATCTCGACCTGGTCGAATTCAACCTGATCCGGTCGGGCCAGGCGGATGGTTTCTGCGACGCCGTGTTCCTCGACGAGGCGGCAGATGATCGCGCCGCGCTCGCCGTAGATGCGCGCCTCCACGCCCGGGTAATTGCCAACCGTCACAAAACTCGTCTGGATCGAGCCGATGGCGCCGTTGGTGTACTCCCCAAGGAAAATGTCCCCGTCGTCGATGTTCATCCGCATAGATCGCCCGGTGGCGCGCACCATGCGTTCGGGAATGAAGTTGCGCATCGTGCCGACGACCCGCTCGTAGTCTGCGCCGACCCACCAGTGGCCGATGTCGATGATCGGTGCGCCATAGCCCTCGAGCGACTGCGTCGCCAACACCGACTGATCGGCCTCAGGGTCGACCTGGCGGAGTGGGACCGCCGGATCCAGCCACTGCGAGTTCTGCTCGTAGCCGTTGAAGATGAACGGCCTACCGACGAAGCCTTCGTCCAGCAGGGAGCGCGCATATTGCACGCCGGGGCTGTAACGGAAGGTGAAGCCGAGCTTCGTTTTCAGTCCTTTGCGGCGAGCCAGCTCCGACGCTGCGCGCGTTTGCCGGAAGTCGTACGCCACCGGTTTTTCGCACAACACGTGCTTGCCGGCGTCGAGCGCCGCGCACGCCAACTCATAGTGCGTGTGGGACGGTGTCACGATGTCGATCACGTCGATATCAGCTCGACCGATCAGCGCTTGCCAGTCGTCGGTCGCTGCGGGGATGCCGAATTCGGTGGCGTACGTAGCGGCCTTTTCGCGGTCAATATCACAGATGCTGACGACTTCGCAGCGCGGATCACGCTGCCAGCCTGGAATGTGGGCGTGGCGCGCCCAAGCGCCCGCTCCGAGAACGCCAATTCGCAAGGTGCTTGGCATGCGTTCCCTCAATCAAAGATGGTGCTAGCGCGTATTCGCAAGACGGTAGTCAGTGTGGCGCTCCTGGGTCAAGCAGGCGGCTGCCACGCTGGGTTACGCCCCGTCAACGCGATAAGTCGGTCGAGGAGCGGTGCGGAGTCCGCCACCGGCACCGGCGCACCGAACAAACCGGCACTCCCTTGCGGAAAGCGGGTCACGGTGTCCTGCACGAACCCGTACGCCGCCTCGAGCAGTTCTGGCTCACAGGTGAACGCCTGGCCGCTCGCTACCGCGATGTCCCAGCCGTGGACGACGAGCTCGTTGATCGCCACCGCGCCCACGACATTGGCGGGCAGCTCACGCCCGCCCGCACGGGTCATGCCTTCCCAGGCCGCCTCGTTACGCCAGGCGCCGGCTAAACCGGCGAGCCGTTCTGGAATCCGCGTGCGCCAGTCAGATCCGAGGCGTGACGCATCGGCGGAGGAACGACCACCTCCTTCACGCGCGCTCTTAGTGGCGGAGGCCGTGAACGCCATCGACAATCCGTCGACGTGGTCCAGCAGATCGCCGAGCGTACTCTCGGTGCACGGCGTTGGCGCCTGTAACTGCTTGTCGCTTACGCCGACGACCAGACCGGCCAATACGTTTGTCGCGGGTTCAAGTTCGAGCATGCCCCGTCCCTCTCGTTCTGCACCGTTGTACCGCAGATGGGCGGGCTCGACCGTGTTTGCATTCGGCGGAAGTCCTGGGCTACGGTGCGGCCCGTGATAGAAGGCGAGTACACGCCCAGTCCTCGGGAATGGGTGCGGGATCAGGTGGCGGCCTATGAGGCTTCGGACGGCGCTGAGGCCAACACGCTCCGCGATACGGGACTACCGGTGATCGTCGTGACGATGCGGGGGAACAAGACGGGTGCGGTCCGCAAGATTGCGCTGATGCGGGTCGAGCACGGCGGGGAATACGCGCTGGTGGCGTCCATGGGCGGCGCGCCCAAGAACCCCGTCTGGTACTACAACCTGCAGGCCAGTCCGGACGAGGTGATGATTCAGGATGGTGCGGAGCCGTTCAAGGTGAACGTACGTGAGGTGAGCGGCGATGAGCGCGCCCAATGGTGGGAGCGCGCCGTCGCCGCCTACCCGCCGTACGCCGAGTATCAGCAGCGCACGGCACGGCAGATCCCCGTCTTCATCGCCAGCCGGCAAGCGTAGCTCTGTCCGGGCCAACACCGCGTGGGCATTAGATTGCGATGAGCTTGTCCCAGTCCACGGAGTGCTCGTAGGCGTACGCCACCTGGAACACAGCGGGTCATCGAAGAAGCGGCCCACAAGCTGCACGCTCACCGGCAGACCCGCCGACGACTTGCCGACCGGCATGGCCAGCGCCGGGTGGCCGGTGTAATTGAACGGCTGGGTGTTCTTCGAGGCGATGCTGCTACTGGCCATGAGGTTGTCCTCGAGCGCTTCGTAGTAGCTCTCCGGCCGATAGTTCTTCGGCGCGGTAATGAGGCATGTTGGCATCACCAACACGTCGACATCCGCCAGCGCCGTGTCGTACGCCTTGATAAACGTCGGCCGCACGTTCTGCGCTTTGGCATAAACTCGGCCATTGTAGTTACGGCGGCTCATCTCGGCCGTGATCAGCGACAGTTTCGTGCGTGGCGCCAACACATCGGCATGCGACGCCCACATCTGGTTGATCGTGGCGATCAGCGAGGCTGGGTAGTAGGTCCTGGTGAAGGCCCCAAAGAAGCCGGTTTTGAACACTGCCAGCGCACCTTCGCCAGTGAGCGCCGTCTGAGCAGTCCGCACGTCATGGTGCGCCGGCACGCACACGCGCGAGACTTTCGCGCCGGCCGCGGCGAGGACGTCGATCGCTGCCATGACCATGTCCCGCACTTCGTCCTGGGCATCATCGAAGCCCTCCTGCAGCACGCCGATGCGCAGTCCGGGCACGCCATCGGCGAGTCGGCTCGAGACATCAACCGTCTTGGGGACTTCGCGGGTCTGCCGCGGATCATGGGGTCGTATCCCGCGGTCGCCTCGAGTGCGGCGGCCGCGTCCTCGACTGTGCGGCCCATTGGACCGGTGTAGTCGATGCTCTGGTCTGAGCCGAACCCGATGCCGAAATGCGACACGAGCCCGAATGTGGGCTTGTGGCCGAGGGTGCCGCAGAATGCCGCGGGAATGCGGATCGAGCCGCCCTGATCACCGCCAAACGAGACATCCACCTGGCGTGCGGCAACGGCCGCGCCTGAGCCCGATGATGATCCACCCGTCACATGCTCGGTATTGTGCGGATTGAGCGGGCGACCATAATCGCCAATGCCGCCACCAGTGCCGAAGCCACCGCTCAGGCCGTTCATCACATTTTTCCCGACGATGGTGCCGCCCGCCTGGAGCACGCGGGTGACCACTGTCGCATCGAAGTCCGGAGTAAAGCCTTCGAGGGCAAAAGACCCGAAACTCATCGGCACGCCGGCGACGGCGATGTGGTCCTTGTAGCTGACGGTCTTGCCGGCCAGCAGCCCGTCCGGGGCGCCCGCGATCTGGCATCTCCACCGCCACGCGTTGAGTCGGTCTTCAGTCGGGCTTGGCAAGCACGCCGGCCCGCGGGCCGGCGAGCACATGGGTGGCGCAGGTTCTTCCAAACGCGACTGCACAAACGTGTCGAGCGTGCCCACGCGTGTACGGATGGGCCGGAGTACGCACCACATCGCGGATCGAGCCTGATTCAACGATCCGGCCGGCGTACATGACGGCCACGTCGTCGGCGATCTGGGCGGCAACAGACAGGTCATGAGTGACGAAGATGACGCTCATGCCGAGCTGCCGTTGCAGGTCGCCAAGCAACCGCAAGACGCGGCCCTGGACGGTCACATCGAGGGCAGTTGTCGGCTCGTCCACCAGCAGCAGGCTGGGTGTCGAGGCGAGCGCGGTGGCGATGACGAGGCGCTGGCGCATGCCTCCGCTCAGCTCGAACGGGTAGGCTGCAAGTCGCCGCTCGGGTGACGGGATCTGTACCAGCTCCAGCAGCTCCAAAGCGCGGGCGCGAGCTTGGCGGCGACTGCACGGGGTGTGGCGGCGGATGGTTTCGACCAACTGCTGCTCGACGGTGTAAATCGGGTCGAGGGCCGTCATCGGGTCCTGGAACACCATTGACACCACGCTGCCGCGGAGGTCCTCTCGCTGGCGCATGGTCAGCTTCAACAGGTCAACGCCATTGAGCAGTACTTCACCTTGAATGCGGGCGGTGGACGGCTGCATGTCGAGAATCGTGCGCAGCAGAGCACTCTTGCCGGAGCCGGACTCGCCGATTACGGCCAACACCCGTCCGCGTGACAGCGTGAAGGACATGTCGTTCACGGCGCGCAATGATCCGGCGTGCGTTTTGAACTCCGTGGTCAGACGGCGTACATCCAGGACTGGCGCCAGGTCTTGTTGGCGCTCGACGGCCGGTGGCGCTTCCATGAGCAGGCCCATGGTCTGGCATCCTGGGTGGGAAATTGCTCGAGCAAAAAGCGAGCGCTCATCGAAAAGCCATCCTGCATGTGTCATGTCGAAGGTCCCTAGCTACGGGTTATGGCGTTGCCAATCCTACGACTACGTAACGGATAGGAAACTATGGACACAGCGCACAGCTTTTTGGCGACGTGGCTTAGATGCATTGCACACGACTGCACAGCGTCACTCCGGCGGGCTACTGGAGTGCGCCCACTAAACTTTGCGCCCCGCTTTTGGACTCATTGCCCAAGGCGTTGTCAGCCGCGGCTGCAGTATGTTTGAGCACAGGTCGGCGGCGTCGCGGTCCCTATGCCACCTCCCCTCCGCGGCGCCGCCAGCCCTCTCTGTCGCAGACCTATTTCTCTACGCCAGTGACCACCACACCCTGGACGAATACGCGTTGTGCGAGTACGAACACGGCGACCGGTACTGCCAGAGCCATCAGCGCGGTGGCCTGGATCAAGTGCGGAAGCTGCGTGTATTGACCAGTGAAGTACGACATGCCGACCGAAATCGGCCACAACTCCTCATGCCCCACCAGGTAGACCAGCGGCCCCAGGAAATCGTTCCAGGCAAAGAAGAAGTGAAACAGACACACCGCCATAATCGCCGGCCACGCTTGCGGCAAGATCACCGATACCAGCGTCCGGAATGGACTGGCGCCATCCAGCATGGCCGCCTCGTCCAGTTCGCGTGGAATGCTCATGAAGAATTGGCGAAGTAAGAAGACGTTGTAAGCGTTACCGAAGAAATGCGGCACAAGTAACGGCAGCCACGTACCGACCCAGCCGATGCGACTGAACAACGCATAGGTCGGTACAATTGTCACTTGCTGCGGCAGGATGATCGTGCTCACCAGGATCGTGAACAGAATGGCCTTGCCTGGAATGCGAAACCGTGAGAACCCGTAGGCCACCACGACCGCCGAGCTGACCGCGCCGACTGTGCCGATCAACGCAATGGCCAGGGTGTTGAAAAACAGCCGCCCGAAGTTCGAGAGTTTCCAGGCCTCGGCAAAATTGGACCAGTGCGGACTGAAGTTCCACACCCGATCCAGCGTGCGCCAGCGGCCTTGCCAATCGATAGGTTGCGTCGGGTTCTGTGGATCGATCCACGTACTTTGCTCGCGTCCCGGCTTGTACAGCGCAAGTCGGCGCAAGGTGCCGTCCAGTGGCACGGTGTACAGGTCGTACGTCTGGCCGTTGTACGTGAATTGCGCCGGATCCGATGGCCACAGCGGTTGGCCAGCATCGACAGCCCCGCTTCCCAGGGACAGCGCCGCCGAGTAGCCAAGCGGCATCAGGTACACGCAGAGGAGCATGATCGCGAACAGGCTGATCGTGCCGGTGAGCAGCAAGCCGCGCAGCTGTCGAGACAGCACTGGAGCTGACGGGACAGCGGCGACACGACGTTCGGGGGCGAGACCGGTGATGGCGGCCACGGCTAACGGTCTCCCGCGGCGTAGTACACCCAGCGCCGGGCGCTGGCGAACAGCCCGATCGTGACTGCCAGGCCGACGATAAACAGCGCCCAGGCCAGTGCCGAGGCGTAGCCCATGTGGTAGTACACGAACGCTTCTTTGTAGAGGTTCATCATGTAGAACAGAGCCGAGTTGTTTGGTCCGGCGGTGTTCTGGAAGATGACATAGGCGGTCAGAAAATACTGAAATCCAGCGATGGTGGCTAAGACGAGGTTGTAGAAGATGACGGGCGAAATCATGGGGATGCTTATCCTGATGAAGCGATACCAGGCGTTCGCACCATCGACTTTCGCCGCGTCGTACAGCTCGGTTGGGACACCTTGCAGACCGGCCAGCATGATGACCATGTAATTTCCGACGCTCCAGGTACTGATGAACGACAGGGCTGGGATGACCCATTGCGGATCGTTCAACCAGTCCGGGGCTGGCAGTCCGAGTCCGACCAGGGCGAGGTCCACCCAACCGGTATGCGGGTTCAAAACGCCCTGCCAGATGATGGCAGCCGCCACACCAGGTATCAGCACTGGCAGATAAAAGAGGGCGCGGAACAGCGACTTTGCCACCAGGTGGACTGAGTTCAGCAGGACCGCCATCAGCAAAGGCAATGCGAGCGAGATCGGCACCGCGATGAGCAGGAAGTTGCCCGTCACGAGCAGTGATTTGATGACGAGCGGATCGCTCAGCAGGCGGGCCCAATTGTCCAGACCGACGAAGTGCGTACCTTCGGGCCTGACAAGGACCAGGTCGGTGAACGAGGCCGCCAGCGAGGCGAGCATAGGACCGCCAAAGAACAGGATGAAGCCGATCAGCCATGGCGCGAGGAAGAGCAGCCCCCAGGTGCTCTCCCGGCGCGCCAGTGAAGTCCCGAATGGACGCATCACGTCAGTGGCTCCGCGCGCAGGTTATCGCTTTTCGTCGTAGATACCCTGCAGCGTTGACTGGAGTTTCAACGCTTCCGCGTTGATGTCGAGGCCGGCCGTTGTGTCGATGAGGGT
>DASYKL010000316.1:0-8565 GCA_035995405.1 Chloroflexota bacterium | reverse complement strand
CAGCGCTTCGCGTGCCAATTCAGCCATGAAGACTGCCTGGCGGACGCTGGTTGCGCCGGCCGTATTGGGCAGCAGCCGGAAACGCCGCCGATCGATGGCCGACAGGATCCCGGCGTCTGGCCCGCTGCCATCGACGCCGGTCATGCGAATGGCAACGGTGACCATCTCGGCGCCTGATGCCAACAGCGCGGCCTTGAGAATGGCTGGCGATTGGAAGCGTCCGGAGCCCATCAGCAGCCGCGAGCCGAACGACTGGCCGGCGATAATCAGTGGGTCGTCGTCGAGTGCGCCGCCGGCCACGGCTTTCACGACGTCGACCTGGTCGCCGTCGGCGAAGGTGAAAGTCGTCCAGCGGCGTCGCGGGACGATTTCGCCGTTGACCGCGAGCGCCACCCCGTCCGGTTTGAGCCCGCGACTGGCAAGCAGCGTCGGGACGTCGAGTGCATCGGCGGTGAATTCAAACGGCTGTTGGTTGACGATGAGCTGCATGCGGGTCTCTTCTGGGCGGAAAGATGTGTTTGGGCTGGTGGGGTGAGTTATCGAGCGCGGTACGGAGTTGGGCGGCGGCCCAGCGTGGGTCGGCGTCAGCCAGGATGGCTGAAATGACGGCGATGCCAGCGCAGCCGGTGGCCAATACGTCATCCAGGTTGTCGACGGTGACGCCGCCGATCGCCAGGACGGGGATCTCCACCTCCTGGACGATCTGGCTGAGCTCGGCCAGCCCGCGCGGTGGCAGACCCGGGTGTGAGGTGGTCGGGAAGACATGGCCGAACGTCAGGTAATCGGCGCCCGCCGAGGCAGCCTGTTTGGCTTCGTCGAGACCATGGACGGAGCGGCCGACCAGGATCCTGTTGCTGGCCAGGCGGACGGCGGCGTCGACCGGCAGACTCTGGCCGGCCAGATGGACGCCATGGGCGCCCGCCCCCAGCGCGACATCGAGCCGGTCGTTGACGGCGAGATGCGCGCCGACTTCCTCTACCAGCGGGACAAGCACGGTCGCATCGGTAAACATCGACGCGGCTGACCCCGACTTGTCGCGGAGCTGTACCCAGTCCACGCCGCCATCGAGAGCCAACGCAACGGCTCGCGTCAATGCATTCGGACCTTGGCGCGGCTCCGTAACGAGATGAAGTTGATGACGACGGACCCTGGACACAGCCAGAACGCTTCCCTCCGCTGGTATGACCCAGATCAGGTTCTGGGGTACGAGGTCTCAGTCCGCCTCGTTCTCAGCCCAAAGGCACCCCCAGCGTTCACCCAATAACGAAGTCGATAGTATACGCTCGCCCGCTCCAGCTAGTTTTCGGGAATCTTGAGCACCTGCCCAATCTTGAGACTGTCAGGATTGGGAATGTCATTCGCGGCGATGATCTTGAAGATGCTGACGTTGTACTCAGCCGCGATGTGCTTCAGTTCATCGCCTGGTTGGACCGTGTACTGGCCGCCTTTCGGCGTCGCCGTCGGGGTCGCTTGAGCCTGCTGACTCGCTGTTGCCGCGGGTGTGGGAGTCGGCGGAGGCGGCATGAGTGTCGGCGGTGGTTCGGCACTGCTGACGACTGGCCGTTTGGCGATCATGGCCAGACTCGCATCCTGGTGCGACACGAGCGTCGGCGACGCAAACGTTGTCCCTGGCAACTGGCCTAGCGCCAGCACGATGAAGGCAAGCGGCACGAGTAGCGCCAGTCCGAGGATCAACCGTTCTGGGCCACCTGATGATCCATTCGACGGCGGAGCTGGTGTCTTCCTGGCGTGTCGCATTTGGCTCTGCTTGCCGTAATACGCAGAGCCTGTGCCGAGCCGGCCTCGCCGGCAGTTACAAAGGAAAAAGAACAAAGGAAAAGAACACCTTGAGTGGTGCTCGCCGAGGAGTAGACTGCTTGTCAGGCCAAGTCACTGAGGAGGGCCGACGAGAGCCATGTTGCAATCGCACCTGCACAGCCTGATCGCCAAGGCGCACCGCTATCAGGCCGAACCAGAACGGTTCGAGCGGTTGAGCCAGGAGCCGTTACGGGTCACTGTTCACGGGGCCAACGGCGATCACGAAGTGTTCCTGCAGGAGGGGAGATTAGAATGCAACTGCGACGGATTCGCCCATCGCCGAGAAGGGATTTGCGCTCACGTGCTCGGGGTTGAACACCACTTCAGAGAACAGGTGCCGCCGAATGCCGTCACCTGGCCGTTCGCCACGCAGCTGAACTAACCCTTCGCTAGCTGACCGACGAGAAGACCACCCGTTTGACCGCGTCGAGCTCCGGGGGGAGCTCGACCGGTTGATTGGCGTAGAGCGAGCTGATCCCCAGCTCGCCGAGCCCGCGCTCGTGGTACTTGATCTTGAAATCGGCGAACTTCAGCCCGTTCGCTGTCGAGAGCACGACTGCGCGCTGTCCTGGCTGAATGGTTCCTTTGTGGACGAGTTTTTCCAGTGCCGCCAGCGCCACCCCCGTGTGCGGGTCGTTGAACATCCCCGTCAAATCCGCACGAGCCGCTGCTTCAGCCAGCTCAGCTTCTGACGCTTGTTCGACCACGCCGTCGAAGCGTTGCAGCGTCCGCACCGCGCGCTCGTAGCTCACAGGGTTGCCAATTTTGATTGCCGTCGCCAGTGTCGAAGCAGCGTAGATGGGCTCCAGCTGGTCGAAGCCGCGCGTATATGCCAGGTACAGCGGATTGGCCGCCGCCGCTTGGGCCACGGCGATCCGTGGCAGCCTGCGGATCAGGCCCAGCTCGTACAGCATCAGGAACCCGGCGCCAAGTGCGCTGACGTTGCCTAGATTGCCGCCAGGGATGACCACCCAGTCTGGGACCTCCCAGTCGAACTGCTGGACAATCTCGATGGCGATCGTCTTCTGCCCTTCGAGACGCAAGGAGTTCATCGAGTTCGCCAGGTAGATGCCTTCTTCGCGAGCCAGCTGCTGGACCACCGTCATGCAACCGTCGAAGTCGGTGTCCAGGGCCAGCACCAGCGAGCCATTTGCCAACGGCTGCACCAGCTGCGCCGTCGACACACCACCTCTGGGTAGCAGCACGACCGAACGGATGCCAGCCACGGCGCAGTAGGCGGCCAGCGCGGCAGACGTATCGCCCGTCGACGCGCACGCGACCGCCTTGATTGGCTTGCCGCGGGCAATCATCTGCTTGACCACGCTGACCAGCACGGTCATACCGAGGTCTTTGAAGCTGCCGGTGTGGCTGTTGCCACACTGTTTGATCCACAAATCCTCGAGGCCGATCGACTTGCCGTAGCGCTCGGCCCACAACAGGTTCGTGCCGCCCTCGTCGAGGCTGACGACATTGGTCTCTTCCAGCTGCGGGGCGACCCATTCTTTCTTGCCCCACACGCCGCTGCCGTAGGGCCAGGCGGTCCGTTTGTAGCGCTCGTCGAACAGCTTCATCCACGCCGACGGACTGCGCGCGCGCAGCGCCGTCAGGTCGTGGGCAACCTCGAGCAGCCCATTACACGTTGGACAGCGGTACAGGACCTCTTCGAGAGACCACTGTCCGTGCTCGCCGCTAGTGCAGCGGAACCAGGCCTGATATTGCACGCGGCGCCTCGTCGGCTAGGATAAGTCACCGGTCATGGCTGCCCTCACCATAACGATTCTGGGCGCTTCGCCGGCGGCGCCCAATCCGGGCGGCGCATGCTCGAGTTACCTGCTGCGGCAGGGCGAATCATCGGTGTTGGTCGACTGCGGGCCCGGCAGTGCTGGCCGCATCCCGCTTCATGTGCCGGTCAACGGCCTGAGCGCCGTCACCATCTCGCACTTACACCCGGATCACTATCTCGACCTGGTTCAGTTGTATTACATGCTGCGCTTCGGGGAGCCGCGGCCAGCGGAGCTGCCGCGCCGCGTGTCGCTGTTCGTGCCGCCTGAGGGCCGTGACTTCTTCCGCCGCTTTGGTCAGTTCATCGCCGCCAAGCCGGCCATGCTGGAAGACATGTTCGAGATCTGCGAGTACGCCGCCGGCCCGACGTTCGACATCGGCGGTCTGGCCGTGACGTTTCATCCTGTCCAGCACTACATTCCTTCACACGCTCTGCGCGCGCGGGGGCAAGATGGCGCGACCTTCGTGTTTTCGTCTGATGTCGCGCCGTGCCCCGAGCTGGTCGAAGCGGCCCGCGAAGCCGACCTGTTCCTGTGCGAATCAGCCTTATTCGATCCAGCGCAGGACGAGCCCGACCCGACGCGCCGTGGCCACATGAGCGCCGGCGAAGCGGGCTCCGCCGCGACCGATGCGGGCGTCAGGCGACTGCTGATCACGCATTGCCGCTCCGGCGCCGGGTACGACGAACGCCACCTGTCGGCCGCCCGCGGTGCATTTTCTGGCCCGGTGGATCTGGCGCGCGAAGGCGACACGTACACCGTCTAAGCTACCCTCTCGGTTGAGAGAAGACCCGATGGCCGAACGTCAGCCCATCCTTGTTTGCACCGCCTGGCCGTACGCCAACGGGTCGTTGCATGTTGGCCATCTCGGCGGCGTCTACGTGCCCGCCGACGTCTTCGCTCGCTACATGCGGCTGCGTGGCTTCGACGTCCTGATGGTCTCGGGCACCGATGCGCATGGCACGCCTGTCACAGTGCGCGCCGACCAGGAGGGCACAACGCCAGCCGAGGTCGCGGCGCGCTACCACGCCGAGTTCCTGACCTATTGGCGCGACCTTGGGGTCAGCTACGACCTGTACACGACGACTACGACGGACAACCATCGTGAGGTCGTGCAGGACGAGTTCATGATGCTGCTCGACAAGGGCTTGCTCTACAAGAACACGTCGACTGGGTTCTACGACCCGGTCGCCCAGCGTTTCCTGCCAGATACCTATATCGAAGGTGAGTGTCCGCACTGTCACTACGCCCGGGCTCGCGGCAACCAGTGTGAGAACTGCGGTCGGCTGCTCGAACCCGAAGACCTGATTCGGCCGCATTCGCGGCTGAATCCGGACGCGCTGCTCGAGCGGCGCGAGACCGAGCACTTCTATTTCGATCTGCCAAAGTTGGAACAGCCGTTGCTGGAGTGGGCCAAGCCCAGGACGTACTGGCGGCCGAACGTCTACCGCTTTACGATCAACTTTCTGGAAGGCGGTTTGCAGCCGCGGGCCATCACCAGGGATCTGACGTGGGGCGTGCCGCTGCCGCCGCAAGTCGGCCCGGGCTGGGACGACAAACGCATCTACGTCTGGTTCGAAGCCTGTACGGGCTATCTGTCAGCCTCCATCGAGTGGGCCAACAATCTCGGTGAGCCCCAGGCCTGGGAGCGCTGGTGGAAAGACCCGACCTGCCGCCAGTACTACTTCATCGGTAAAGACAACATTCCTTTCCACACGGTCATCTGGCCGGCGATCCTCGTCGGTCGCGGCGACACGATCCTCCCTTACGACGTGCCAGCCAACGAGTACATGAACTTTGGCGGCCAGAAAGCATCCAAGAGCGCGGGCGTCGGTACGACCGTGCCCGACCTGCTGTCGGCGTTCGATCCGGATGCGATCCGCTACTACCTGATCGCCAACGCTCCTGAATCAGCCGACACCGACTTTACCGAGGAAGACTTCGTCCGACGCAACAACGACGAGCTGGTCGCGACCTGGGGCAACCTGGTCCACCGCACGCTGTCGTTCATGCAACGATCTTTCGACGGCGTCGTTCCCGAGCATGTGATCGACCCTGAAGTGGCACAGCGAATTGTTCTCGCTCGGGCGGCGGTCGAAGAGCAGCTGGACGGCGTGCACCTGCGGATTGGGCTGCGCGAAGCGTTGAACCTCGCTCGTTTTGGCAACGAGTGGTTCGATCGACAGGCGCCGTGGAAGCAGGTCAAAGAAGATCGCGCCGCGGCTGACCACACGATGGGTTCGCTGCTCGACCTGATCAACGCGACGAAGATGCTTTTTGCGCCGTTTTTGCCACATTCGTCCGCGGCGCTGCACGGGTTGCTCGGCTTCGAGGATGACCTGGAAGCCGGCGGTTGGCGGTTCGAGACAGTGCCCGGCGGTCGCAAGCTGCCGATCCCCAAGCCGCTGTTCCGCAAGCTAGAGGTTTCCGCCGCTGAAGCGGCCTGAGGTTCGTTCCGCGCCCAGCGCCGAATACGCAGACGAGGTGGTGGCGGTCACTTCGTCGACCGGTGTGACCCGTGGCCCGGTGTGGACACGGCTGGTCCTCACCGTGACACTGGTCGCCTATCTCGGTCTGGCCGTTGGGTATGCCACGCTGACGCCGATCTGGCAGAACCCTGACGAGCCGGCCCACTACAACTACATCGCCTTCGTTGCGGAAACAGGCGGTCTGCCTGAGCTCAAGTCTGGCGACTGGGACCTGGCCCTACTCGAGCGGCTCAAGATTGGCGCCTTGCAGAGTGGTGACAACGTCGGCTCGATTCGCTATGAATCATGGCAGCCGCCGCTTTTTTATTTGCTCGCTGCCCCGGTCTACAAACTTGGTCCGATCGACCTGGCTTCGGCTGTCCTTCGGCTGCGTCTTCTGGACGTCCTTCTTGGCGCCGTGACCCTGGGGTTCGCCTATCTCGTCGGCCGTGAGATCCTGCCTATCCGCCTCGCGGCCGCCGTGCCGATGACCATGACTGGCGTGCCCATGTTCACGTCCGTCTCGTCGGCTATCAGCGCCGACCCGCTCGCCAACCTGCTGTCGGCAGCGCTGTTGCTGGTCTGCGTCCGCCGCGCGAACGCCCCGGGCGGCGAAAGCCACCGCTGGCCGGTCGCCGCCGGGGCGCTACTAGGCCTGGGCTTGCTGACTAAACTCGCGCTCGCGATCTTCCTGCCCATTGCCCTGCTGGTACTTCTCTGGCGCGCCGCGCGACCCATGCGCGAAGCCAGCCTCTTGCTCGGTATGACGTTCGTGGTGACGCTGCCGTGGCTCGTCCACCAGGTCACAACCTATGGCCTCCTCGACCCGCTGGGAACGACCCGCCATGCGTCTGTCGTCCTCGACCAACAGCGCTTCCCCGGCCTCAGCCTGACGTACGTCGTCGACTTCGCCACGATCACATTCCACAGCTTCTGGGCCCAGTTTGGCTGGATGGGCATTGTCGCCCCCGATCGCCTCTACTGGGTCTATGGCCTGTGGGTCGCCATCGCGCTGGTCGGCCTGGGGCGTTCCCGCTGCCGCTTCAACGAGCCAGCCTGGCGCCTGGTCGCACTGACGGTGCTGGCCGCCTGTGCCGCGCTTGTTGGCTACAACCTGACCTTCGAGCAATTCCAGGGCCGTTATCTGTTCCCGGCGGTGACCGCCATCGCGGCGCTACTCGTCGCAGGGTGGGCGGCCTGGCTGCCGCCCTCTGCTCAACGATGGGGCGTACTCCTGGCCGGGGTGACGTTGTTGATCCTGAACGCATACGCTCTGAGTCGCGTTCTGGTGCCTGGGTTCGCGGCCACTGGGTAGGGCTTGCTAGCCTCAGCACACATCTTTGAGGAGGCTCAGATTGTTGGAGCTTCGTGTCCTGCAGGCGGCTGTCACCGAGATCGACACGCCACTGCTCGTCGTCAACCTGTTCGAAGGGGCGAGCCAACCGAGCGGAGCGGCCGCCGCGGTCGACGCCGCGCTCGGTGGACAGATCACCCGCTTGATCGCGGACGGCGAAATCACCGGTGAGGCGGCCACGGTCACCGTCATCCATAACAGCGGCTCGACGGCGCTCAAAGCGCGGCGTGTCGCGGTCGTCGGCCTCGGCAAGCAGGCCGAATTCGAGATGGAAAACGCCCGCGTCGCGGCTGCACTGGCGGCCCGCAAAGCGCGAGATCTGAAGGTCGACAGCTTTGCCACCATCGTCCACGGCGCTGGCTCCGGCGGTCTCTCCGTCGAGGAAGCTGGCCGAGCGACGATGGAAAGCTCCATCCTGGCCCTGTACCGCTACGAGCAGTTCAAGGAAGCCACGAAGTCGAAGCACGAAGTCCGCTCGTGCATCGTCGTCGAGCAAGACGCCGAGCGGTTCCAGGCGCTCGAGCCTCTGGCTGAGGTGGTCCGCGAAACGTGCGACGCGGTCATGAAGGTGCGCGACCTGTCGGTCGGGCCGGGCAACTTCGTTACGCCGACCTACCTGGCCGACACGGCCCGCGATGTCGCCCAGCAGCACGGCCTGGAGATCATGGTCTGGGGCAAGGACGAGCTGCGTGAGCACGGCATGAACGCCATCCTGGCAGTCAACGCCGGCAGTGCGCAGCCACCGGCGTTCGTCGTGCTCAAGTACCGCGCACCGAACGCGACGAAAACGCTGGCCGTTGTCGGCAAGGGCATCACCTTCGACTCCGGTGGCATTTCGATCAAGCCTGCCGACGGCATGGAGTACATGCGCCACGATATGACCGGCGCGGCGACGGTCATCGGCTTCCTGCAGTTGGCCGCCGCGACGAAGCTGCCGGTGATCGTGACTGGCGTGTTTGCGGCAACCGAGAACTTGCCCTCGGGCTCGTCGTACAAGCCGGGCGACGTGTTCAGGGCCTACAACGGCAAGACGATGGAGATCGTCAACACGGACGCCGAGGGTCGGGTCATCCTGTCGGATTCGCTGGCTTACGCGGCCGAACAGAAGCCCGACGCCATCGTCGACTTCGCCACGCTCACCGGC
>DASYKL010000315.1:0-2372 GCA_035995405.1 Chloroflexota bacterium | reverse complement strand
GGTCGATGCGTTCGACCCCCAGGCGCCGCAGCGAGGCCTCGACTTCGCGCCGCAAGCTGCCTGGACGGCCGATGCGCCGCGGCGCAGCCGCGGGATTGGCATCGTCCCAGACCAGACCGCCCTTGGTGAACACGTACGGCCGCTCGGTGAGCGGTACGTCGCGCAAGGCTCGCGCGACGATGTTCTCAGAGTGTCCGAGCCCATAGACGGCAGCTGTATCGATCCAATTGATGCCACGGTCGACGGCGTGGCGGATGGCGGACACGGACTCACCGTCATCCTGGCCACCCCAGGCGAAGGTCCATCCGCCACCGCCAATGGCCCACGCGCCGAATCCGACGCGGGTAATGTCCATGCCGGTGGTTCCGAGTGGCTGTAGCGGGAACTGCATGTGGTACTGACTCCTGGCGTTTGTCTGACGGTGGGGTTCAGGCCGCGGCGGCCAGCTCGTTACATTGGCAGCCCTTCGGACGGCGCCCGCGGCCCTGCACGCGCTCGCGATGGATCGGACACGCTGCCGCGGTTGGCGGGGATTCCCGCACCATGCTGACGGTGATCTCCTCCATGACCGCCATGCCGCCACATTGGCGACACCGGAATTGCTCTCGGCCGGTCAGCTGAACACGCAGCTCGCCAGGGTTGCCGGGTCGGAATGCAAGCCAGCTGACGGCGGGTTCACCAGCGGGTCGCAGTCGCGCGTCGCGCGCCACGAGCCCTGCCAGGTGGCCGATCAAGCGGCCGCACATGAGGCAGCGCAGGTCTGCCTCGACCAGGCGCTGACGTGGAGTGATGTGTTCCATGCCTCAACCTCCGAAGGTGTGTACACAGTCTCATCGGGCGCGGCATCTCGAGGGATCGGGCGATTGCCTCAGCCGGGGCCAGTCTTTTGGCCTACGGCAAACAGCACGGGCACAGCAGCACTCGTGGCCGATGATGTCCGGCTGCACGACGACGGACACTGGACGTAGAGAGGCTTGCACCGTGAAACCAGCCCTGGGATTTATTGGTCTGGGCGCGATGGGTAGTCGCATTGCCCGTCGATTGCTCGACGCGGGTTACCCGCTGACTGTGTACAACCGCACTCCAGACAAGACTCACCCGCTGGCGGACGCCGGGGCCCGAGTGTCTGATTCCCCGGCACTGCTCGCGCAGCAGTCCGACATCGTGCTCACCATGCTGTCGGACGATGCCGCCGTCGAAGCGGTCCTGTTTTCAGCCGACGGTGTTCTCGCCGGGACGCGACCTGGCACCACACTGATCGACCTCAGCAGCGTGTATCCGGACACGTCGCGATCGATCGTGGCGGCCGCCGCCAGACAGGGACTCGCGGTACTCGATGCGCCGGTGTCGGGTAGCACGCCGCAGGCGCAAGCAGGCAGCTTGATCGTCTATGTGGGCGGTGATGCCGCCGTTTATGAACGCTGCCGACCCATCTTGAACGTCATCGGCGGCGTCAGTTATCTGATGGGTCCGAACGGCGCGGGCGCGACCATGAAACTGGTCATCAACAGCTTGCTCGGGCTCGAGATGCAAGCGCTGGCGGAAGCACTGACGCTCGGTGAGCGAGCAGGGCTCAACAGGACAGCGCTTATCGACGTCTTGAGCCAGTCCTCGGTGGTCACCGCCGGCCAGAAGGCCAAGCTGCAGAATGCCCAGGCGAAGTCCTACCCGGTCCAGTTTGCGCTACGGCTGATGTGGAAGGATCTCGGCAACGTGCTCCGTCTGGCGCACGAACGACAGGTGTCCGTCCCCGCGACGGCGGCGGCACACGAGATCTTCGCTATCGAACAGCGGAAAGGCGTTGAGGAGGACTTCTCAGCGGTTATTCAAACGATGGAAGATCTGGCTGGTGCGCAGGTGTTGCGCGCCACGTGACCTGACCCCGCGAGCGCCCTATCCTGAGAGTGAAATGCGCTGGGCGCCGCCAGTTCGGCCGCTGTTGCCCGTTCGTCCGCTGTTGGTGGTAAATCCACATGCCTTGCGTAATCGGCTCGGTAGTCAGAAGCAGGCCGAACGGATCAGCGAGCTCCTGGCGCTGCACGGCATTGTGGCCGATGTGTGCGCCGCGTCCGATTTGCAGGTCGTTCAGCGCACGGTCCGTGCGGCGGTTCGCGCTGGATGCCCGCTGGTTATCGCCGCGGGCGGTGACGGCACGATTGAAGCTGTCACCCCGCCACTGGTCAACACCGCTACTGCCTTAGGCATCATTCCGCTCGGGACGTACAACAATCTCGCGGCATGCCTGGAGATTCCGACCGACCTGGAGGCGGCCTGCGAGGTGGTTGCGAGCGGCGTAGAGAAGCCGATCGACGTCGGCGAAGTGCGCTCGCACGGCCACCGCAGGCCGCACGTATTCCTGGAACAGGCCTCGA
>DASYKL010000314.1:0-7267 GCA_035995405.1 Chloroflexota bacterium | reverse complement strand
CACCAACGTTCACGACGTGGTGCGGGCGCTGACCGCGCTCATGGACACGCCGCGCTCCGCCGGCGAAATCTTCAACATCGGCCAGCCAAACGAGATCCGCATCGCTGACCTGGCCCGACGGGTGATCGAACTCACCGAGAGCGGCTCGGAGCTGAAGTTCGTGCCGTACGACGCCGAGGAGGCCTATGGCCAGCGGGCGGCAGGCTATGAAGACATGCGTCGGCGAGTGCCGGACGCGTCGAAGTTGTTCGAATACACCGGTTTTGTGCCGCGTGTCGATCTGGATCAGACGCTGCGCGAAGTCATCGATTACGAGCTGTCTGCCCTTGCCACCGAGCCGATTCAGCGTGTCCTGATCGCCGATGGCTAAGCGCCCCGACGCCTCGAGGGACTGAGCGCGTATGTGCGGCATCTGCGGCGTGGTGACTTTTGGCCCGACCGCGTCGGCCATTGACGAATCGACGGTGCGAGCGATGGCCGACACGATCGTTCATCGCGGCCCGGACGACGACGGTTACTACGTCTCGCCTGAGAAAAACGTCGGCCTGGGCTTTCGCCGCCTGAGCATTGTCGACCTGGCCACAGGCGAGCAGCCGATGACCAACGAGGATGGCTCGCTGTGGCTCGTCTACAACGGCGAGATCTACAACCACGCCGACCATCGGCCAGGCCTGGAAGCACGCGGCCATCGTTTCCATTCGCACTGCGACAGCGAGGTCATTCTGCACCTGTACGAGGAGTACGGCCCCGACTGCGTCCACCACCTGCGCGGGATGTTCGCCTTTGCGCTGTGGGACAGCCGTCGCCGCCGCTTGCTGCTGGTTCGCGACCGAATCGGCGTCAAGCCGCTGTACTTCTCCGTGCTGCCGAACGCACTGGTCTTTGGCTCAGAAATTAAGGCCTTGTTTGGCTATCGTGGGCTCGCCCCGAGGCTCAACGAAGACGCCCTGAACCTGTATCTCACCTTTGCGGCAGTGCCCGCGCCGAACACGCTGTTCGAAGGCGTTCAGAAACTACCGCCGGGTCATCGGCTGATCGTCGATACGGATACGGGTCAGCGCACGTTAGAGCGGTACTGGACACCATTGCCTGACCAGGCCGAGGTCGCGTATGGCCGTCGCTCACCCGAGGAGTACGCCGAGCGCGTCGAGTCGATGGTCCGAGAATCGATCGGTCTGCGCATGATGAGCGACGTTCCCTATGGCGCATTTCTTTCGGGCGGCGTCGATTCGAGTCTGAACGTCGCGCTTATGGCCGAGCTTGCAGATCGACCCGTGAGTACTTTTTCTGTGGCGATCAAAGGCGACGCGGCCTCGGATGAGCTCGGCTTTGCCCGAGCCGTTGCTGACAAATACGGCACGCGCCACCATGAGGTGGTCATCGGCGAAAACGACTTCCTCGACTATCTGCCGCAGCTGGTCTGGCACCAGGATGAGCCGCTGGCCGACCCGGTGTGCGTGCCGCTGCACGCGATCTCCGAAGCGGCGCGTCAGAGTGGCACAAAAGTGGTGCAGGTCGGTGAAGGCGCGGACGAGCTGTTTTCCGGCTACACGAGCTACGCGTTCTTCACCGATTTCCACCGCCGCGTCTGGCAGCCGTACCAGCTCTTGCCCCGCTTCATGCGCCAGGCCGCCGCGACGACGGCACAGATGCTCTTGACGATGGACCGGGCGGACGTTGTCCAACGGGCGGCAGCCGAAAAGGGCGAGCTGTTCTGGGGTGGCGCCATCCCGTTCTACGAATCGCATCTGCGCGCCCTCGAGGGCCGATCTGACTCGGCCGGCCGCCAGGCTGTCGCGGCGCTGTATGCCGACGTCGATGGGCAACAACCTCGCGCCAGCCAGCTCGACCGCATGATCGGCATCGAGCTGCGGCAGCGTCTGCCCGAGCTCTTGCTCATGCGCGTCGACAAAGTAACGATGGGCTCGTCGATCGAAGCCCGCGTGCCATTCCTTGATCATCGCCTGGTCGAGTTGGCGCTGGCGATTCCGGCCGATGTGAAGTATCGCGACGGCGTGACCAAGTGGGTCCTGAAGCGCGTGGCCGAACGCGTCGGCCTGAATCGCGACCTGATTTATCGCCGCAAGCGCGGCTTTTGCGGCTCGGCGTCGAACATGCTCAGCCCGCGGCTCCTGGACCGCGCCGAGCAGGACATCGTGGGCTCACGGTTCGCCAGGGCGCGGTTCGAGATGGCTTTCGTGCGGAAAATGTTCGCCGAACAACGTGCCGCCCGTGTGGATCACAACTTCCGCATCTGGAATCTGTGGAACCTGGTCATCTGGCATGCCTGCTGGTTCGAGGGCGCGCACCCGTCTGTTGCGGCGCCGCAGGCGGTCACGGTTTGAAAGCGCGACAGATGAAGTTCTCGGTCCAGATCGACTGACGTTTTCCCGTTTCCACGTACTTGACAAAGGTCGCCGCTGCTTTGACGGCGCGCCAGATGGCGACGTCGAGCTTGCCTCTGAGACGAATCGGCACCGGCCCCGTTTCGTCAAAGCTGAGGTCGACGAAGCCGGCTGGCCTGAGAAGTTGGCCGAGGGACTGGGGGGTGAAGATCGTCAGGTGGGTCAAATCGCCGTACACGATGCCGCCAGGGAACAGCCCGGCCCCGTTGGCCGTCTGTACGATCAGCCGCCCGCCTGGCCTCAGTGCTCCGTACACGGAGGCGGCGAGGCGTGGCAGCTCGTCCTTGGAAAAGTGCTCCAGCACATCCACGGCGACGATGGCCGCATACGCCGCTGGCCGCTCGACCAGAACCCGGAGCGCGTCTCCAAGTTCGACTGCCGCGCCGCGCTGCTGGGCAATGGCGACCTGTTCAGCCGAGATGTCGATGCCCGTGGCGTGCGAGAATCCTCGCCGCTCGAGATAGACCAGCAGCCCGCCCGGACCGCAGCCGATTTCGAGGAGAGGCGCATCTCGTGGCAGGTCGTTCAGCAGCGGCAGATACTTGTGGTCGAACCAGTCGACGGCGCCCTCAGACGTCAGGCCACTTTTGCCAGTTTTGCCAGTCTGGCTACTCTTGAAAGTAGAGACGTAACGCTCATACAGCTCCGTCCGAAAATCGCCGCCCATCTGCAAGCGCAGCATACCCGCGGCGCTGACCCACGCCGTGCAGCCAGCCATTCCTCGCGAAGCCATCGCGGCCGCCGACCTCTCGAGTCGACGCTTCCCCGTACCGCGGTCTGCGGGTGCCGCGCCGCACGATGACCTTCGCCCGACAGAGCCTCGGCAGCCTGGCGGCGCTGGTGTTCGGCGTCGCGGTCAGCGTGCTGTTGCCTCGTCTGCTCGGCGCCGAAGCGCGCGGCGAATACCAGCTGGTGGTGAAAGTTGCCGGGTTGGTCCTGGCGATTGCCCAATGGGGCATCCCCGAAGTCTTGCTGCAGGTGATGGCCGAAGGCGAAGCGCGGACAGCCAAGCTGATCGGGACCTCGCTCGCGTTGGGCATCGTCGGTGCAGCAGCCATCGCCGCCATCCTCGGCCTGGCCGCGCCACTCTTCAGCGACAACCTGCTGCGCGGCGTCGACCCGTTCTTGCTGTGGCTGACGCTCGGCGGCAGCCTGGCCTCGCTACTCGGCCTCTTGGCCCGCCGCTTCATCCAGCTCGGCGGTCGGCTCGACGTGTACAACGGCCTGGATGTCGGCCGCACGGCCCTGTTCGTCTCACTCGTGGTCGTGGGCGGCATCCTGCTACCCCGTCAGGCGCTCGGCCCGACCGTCGCCTGGCTGCTCGCCGAAGTCGCTCTGGCCGTGGTTGCGCTCATGTTCCTGGCGCGCCAGTTCAAAGCCAAAGGTCCGTGGCAGGTCGACACTGGTCTGGCGATGCAGCTCATGGGCGCAGGTGCACCGATCCAGTTCGGCCTGCTGGCCATGTTCGTCGGCAGTGAGGGCGGCATCTTCGTGCTGAACGCCAACCTGGATGTCGCATCGGTCGGCGTGTACAGCGTGGCGCTCGCCGTCTCGCGGCTGGTGTTGCAAATCTCCATCGCCCTGCGCACCGCCTTGCAGCCTCGCCTGGTCACGGCCGAGGACGATTCGGCCAACGTCACCGCCCGTGTGACGCGCCATGGCGTCCTGTGGATGGTGCTCGTCGCTATCGGACTGGCGATCGGCTCGCCGCTCGCGGCGTGGGTCTTCGGCCGCGAGTTCCAGGCAGTCGGCCCGGCGTTGGTCCTGCTGCTGCCAGGGATGGTCGCGTACGGTATCTGGCAACTGCTGGCCGGCCACCTGCTGCGCATCGGTCGACGCGGCTTTCTGGCCGCCGCGGCCTGGCTGTTCGCCGTGACGTCCATCGGTCTACAAGCTGTTGGCGGGCAGGCGTTCGGGATGACCGGCGCCGCGGCCGGGTTGACCATTGCCTACGTCCTGGCCATGGTGGTGGTGCTGATTGCCTTCGTCCACCTGAGTGGTCGATCGGCGCGCGAGCTGGTGCCCGTCCGCGGTGACCTGGCGTTCTACGTCGGCCTGACCCGGCGCGTACTCGCCACCCGTTGACGGTGCGTTCGCTGCTGGTCGCCGCAAGTTTTCCGCCGGCTCTGGGCGGCGTCGAGACGTTGCTGTACCAGACCACTCGTCGCCTGGCCGACCCACCGCTGGTGCTGGCACCGGTGCCCGCCGCGGCGCCCGACCTGACGGTGCAGCCCGTGCAACTCCAGTTGAGCCATCGCGCTGCATATCGACCTTTGTGGCGCTTGCACCCGGCGCTCCACTACCTGCACGCGTTCTGGCGACCTGCTGTCCGGGCGATTGCCACCTGGCGGCCAGGTGTCCTGCAGGCTGGCCACGTCTATCTGGCGCCATTGACGTGGCTGCTCGCCCGCCGCCTCGGTGTGCCGTTCGTGGTGTACGCCTACGGTCAGGAAGTCTGGCGCGGCGGCCGACCGATGGGTCTGGGCGCCCTGGACGCTCGCCTGAGAGGCAGCGCGCTTCGCGCTGCCGATCGCGTGCTGGTGCCGGGCGCCTTCACCGCTGGGCTGCTGGCCGACGAGTGGCACGTCAAGCGCGAGCGTCTGCGGGCGATCCCGTACGGCGCCGAGCCACAGCCGAGGCATGATTTGTCGCCGCTGTCCTCGCAGGCGGCCACGCTGCTGACGGTTGCCCGACTGATTCCCCGCAAAGGCGTCGACGCCGTGATTACGGCTCTCGCCAAATTGCCCGAGGACGTTACCTATCGGGTGGTCGGTCGTGGCCCCGACGAGCCACGTTTGCGCGCTCTCGCCGAATCCAAAGGCGTGGCTGACCGCGTCCAGTTCCTGGGTCGATTGGATGACGACGCGCTGGCCGCTGAATATCGCCGCTGCACGCTGTTCGTCTTGCCAGCCCGACGGACAAACGAGGGCAGCCTCGAAGGCTACGGCCTGGTCTACTTCGAGGCCGCCGCCTGGGGTCGGGCTGTGATCGCCGGCCGCTCGGGCGGCGAGATCGACGCGGTCGTGGACGGTGAAACCGGTCTGCTGATCGACGGCGCCTCGCCAGACGAAGTCGAGCACGCTATAGCCGCCCTGCTCAACGACCCCGCACGTCTGCAACGTTTCGGCGAAGCAGGCCGCCGGCGGGTCGAAACAACACACAACTGGTCCAACGCCGCCGCGACGGTCGATCAGACGCTGCGGGACCTCGCATGAGCGCCGTGAAAATCCTGGCGGTGCACCACGGTGGTGGGGTCGGCGGCGCACCTGTCTCGTTGCTGAAGTTACTCAGCCGCCTCGATCCAACCCTTTTCAACCCACGCGCCGTCTTCACCGAGCCAGGCCCGATCCTGATCTATGCCACCGATCTCGGCGTCCCCGCCCAGATCGAGCCGACCGGTGGCGCCTTCTTCTATTCGGCCCATGCCCGTCTCGAACCCCGCTCGCTCGCCCGTTTTCTGCGCACCTTCCCGGCCACGGTCAAGACCGCCCGCCTGACGCTGCGCCGCGAAAAACCGGACCTGCTCCACCTGAACACCAGCGTCCTGCTGGCCTGGGCCGCCGCGGCGCGTCGCGAGCACGTCCCCGTCATCTGGATGGTCCGCGAGGTCCTCGGCCCCAACCCCTGGCTGCGCCGCTGGCACGCCGCCTTCATCACCCGCCATGCGCACCGGGTCGTCACCACCTCCGACGTCGTCCGCGCCTGCTTTCGCAGCCCGGGCGAGGCGAACGTCGAACGGGTCTACAACGCGGTCGATCTGACCGAGTTCAGCCCACCGTCACTGGCTGCCAGCGCCGCTGCACGCCACGACCTGGGTCTGTCACCTGATCGTCAGATCGTCATGGCGATCGGCTCCGTCCAGCGCGTCAAAGGCCACTGGCTCTTGCTCGAAGCGCTAAAACACCTGCCCTCGGTGGTCGACCTGGTCCTTGTCACGGGCGGCGTGGACGCAAGCTATGCCAACAGCGCGCGCGGCCGCATCAAGCGGGCGTTGCACCTGCCTCTGGACAATCTCGATGCCCTCCTCCGCGACGCCGCTGAACGCGGTCTATCTGATCGCCTCTATGTCACCGGTTTTCGTCGCGATGTCGCCCGCGCCCTGTCCGCCGCCGACGTCCTGGCCTTTCCGAGCCTGGCAGCCGAAGGCTTTGGTCGGCCTATCATCGAGGCGATGGCTCTGGCGCGCCCGGTCGTGGCGACCGACGTGGGACCGAGCGCTGAGCTGCTCGGGCCGGACGCGGGCCGTCTGGTCCCACCCGACCCGCGCCTTCTGGCCGCCGCCCTGTCCGACCTACTCAACTCGCCTGAGACGCGACGCCGCATGGGCCAGGCCGGCCGCGCGCGGGTCGAAGCGTGCTTCAGCCTCGATCGCCAGGTCGACGCGATGTCAGCCATCTACCGTGAGGCGGCCGCATTTGGCTGATGGCCTGACCTCACACGACTTTGTGCTGCTGTACGCACCGCCGTGGGCCGGCCCCACGCGTTTCAGCAAACATCACCTGGCGCAGCACCTGACCAGCCGGGGCGGGCGGGTCCTGTATCTGGAGGCGCCGCTCACCCCGCTCGGCCTCCGCCGCGGACGCGGTTTTTTCAACGAGCTCCGCCAAACGCTCCGCCCGCCCCGTCAGGTTGCGCCCGGTCTGTGGGTTCGCCGCCATTTTCTCCCGGTGCCCTACCACGCAGTGACAGCGCTGACGAGCGGCCGAGCGGCCAATCGAGTCGGCCAACGCCTGCTCGCCCCCGTCATTCGCCGCGATATGGCGCGCCTCGGCCTGCGCCGGCCCGTCCTCGTTGCTGGCCTGCCGCACCCTGTCGACGTGCTGCCCATGCTGCCCAGACGCGGCGTGATCTACCACTGCGCC
>DASYKL010000313.1:0-9268 GCA_035995405.1 Chloroflexota bacterium | reverse complement strand
TGCGGCGGCGGAGGGCTTCGCCATGTGGTCGAGCAAAGGTGGCTTGCAAGCGGCGGCCGTATTTCGCTTCCAGGACCTGCCACCCGATGCCCTGGAACAAAGCCTCCATTTCCTGGACCTTGATCCCGGGAATGACGCGGTCCAGGCTCTGCCGGTTCAAGTCGACAATCCACAGCACGTTCCCGAGCCGAGTGCCACGAATGGTCTCATCGCCAATCGCTTCCCAGATGTTGCCTTCGTCCAGCTCGGCATCACCCATCAGGGCGATGAAACGCCGACTGGGATCGTTCTGATCGGCCCGAAAATGGCTAGCGGCGTAGCGATCCGTCAAGGCCGCGAACAGCGGCGCCGCGGCGCCCAGGCCGACCGAGCCGGTCGAGAAATCGACCGGGTCGGGATCTTTGGTCCGACTGGGATAGGCCTGCAGGCCACCGAACGCTCGCAGGCTGGTGAGATAGCGGCGATCGAGGTTGCCGAGCAGGTATTGGATGGCATGGAAGACGGGGCTGGCGTGTGGTTTGACGCTGACGCGATCGCCAGCTCGTAGCCAGCCGCCAAAGTAGAGCGCCGTCATCAGCGAGACCAGCGATGCCGATGAGGCCTGGTGGCCGCCGACTTTCGTGTGGTCAGAGTTCGGCCGCACATGGTTGGCTTCGTGAATCATGCGCGTGGCCAGCCACAGCACGCGCTGCTGCACGCGCTCGAGTGCGGCCAGCCGCGTGTGCTTCATGGCGTGCGGCGGCTACAGGTTGAGCAGTCGGCGGGCGTTGCCGTTGAACATCTTCTCTTTGTCTGCAGCCGATAACGGTACGGTTTCCATCCAGCGCATGCCCGGCTCGTTCTCGACGTACGGCCAGTCCACCGAAAACAAGATGTGGTCGATACCCATCTCGAGCAACGTGCACAGCAACGCTGGCGTCGAGAAGTGGCCGCTGGTGGTGACGTAGACGTGCTTGAGGAAGGTGTCTTTGAAGCTGACCGGCTTGTTGCCGGAGCGTTTGAGCGCTTCATCGATGCGATCGACCAGGAATGGCAACGTCTCGCCCATGTGACCGACGATGATGTTCAGCCTCGGGTGCGCCTCGAACAGGCCAGACAGGATCAATCGGACGACCTGGTTGGCGGTATCGATGGTGAAGCCCCAGGCGGCCGAGGCGAGCGAGGGGAAGTCGGCCAGGTAATCGGCGTAGTACGCCTGCTGCATCGCCGGATGGGGCGGGCCGGGATGGATGTAGATCGGCACGTCCAGGCGTTCGGCGCGCTCGAAGATCGGCCAGAATTTTTGCAGATCGTGGAACTGGTCGCGGGTGCGGCCATGGATCATGGCGCCTTTGAAGCCCAGGCGGGTGACGGTTCGCTCGAGCTCATCGGCGGCCGCGCCGGGGTCCATGGTGGGCAAGGCAGCGAAGGCGGCGAAGCGTTCCGGGTTGCGGTCGACGGCGTCATGCAGGCGGTCATTGGCTTCCGTTGCGAGCTGTCTCGACTCGGCGGCATCCAACTGCTGGATGGGCGACGGGGCGTGTGACAGGACCTGCAGGTCGATACCGGCGGCGTCCATCTCCTGGAGCCGGAGTTGGCCGAGGTCGTTGAGCCTCGGCGTGAGGGCTGCAAACGCGCCACCGCGGCCGGCGCCATCGCCGCGGGCCATGACGGCAGGGTCGGTGTAGTGCTCCTCGATGGCTATGACGAACGGCTTAACGCTGGCGGTGCTCGGCATCACCACAGAGAGTACCCATCCTGGTGGGGCTGGAGGTGGACGTGGAGGTGAACGTCGCAACGGCGCCCGAGACGCGGGCCCGAACGGCGATCTACCCGGCGCTGCGCTTCTTATCTTTGGCGCGCTCGTTTTGTGACAGCAGGCGCTTGCGCAAGCGGAACGCGACAGGCGTCACTTCGACCAGCTCGTCGGTCTCGATGAAGTCCAGCGCTTGCTCCAGGCTCAGCTTGATTGCCGGTGTCAGCTTGACTGCGATATCCGATGTTGACGAGCGGATATTGGTCTGCTTTTTCTCCCTGGTGATATTGACCGCCATGTCTTCAGGCCGCGAGTTCAGGCCGACCAGCATCCCTTCATAGACCTGGGCCTGTGGCTCGACAAACGTCTGCGCCCGTTCCTGAATGTTGCCAATCGCGTAACCCGTCGCCGTGCCGCCTTCACTCGCCACCAGCACACCGTTGCGTGAGACGCCGATCGGGCCCTGCCAGGGCTCGTAGCCGAGCAAGCGGCTCGACATGACGCTGTGGCCGCGTGTGGCTGTGAGCAGCAAGCTGCGCAAGCCGATGAGTCCACGGGTTGGTACGCGGAACTCCATACGGATCCCGCCGTGGCCGTCGTGGGCCATGTGCTCCATCTTGCCGAGCCGCTTGCCGAGCAGCTCTGCGACCGCGCCGACATGCTCCTCGATCGTGTCGACCACGAGGTGCTCGATCGGCTCATGCGTGTGGCCGTCAACCTCACGGGTGATGACTTCAGGTCGAGAGACGGCAAACTCGTAGCCTTCGCGCCGCAGCGTCTCGATCAAGATCGCCAGGTGTAGCTCGCCGCGGCCCGAAACCAGGAACTCGTCGGCGCTGTCGGTGTCGTCGACGCGCAGGCTGACGTTGGTCTCGAGCTCGCGCAAAAGCCGGCCACGCAGCTGCCGCGAGGTGCTCGACAGCTTGGCTTCCCGGCCGGCAAACGGTGACGTGTTCACGCCAAACGTCATGCGCACGGTCGGTTCTTCGATCGGCTGCGCCGGCAGCGCTTCAGGCGCCGACGGGTCGGCCAGCGTGTCGCTGATGGCGACGTCGGCGATGCCCGTGAGCGCCACGATGTCACCGACCGTGGCGCACTCGATCGGCACGCGGGCCAGGCCTTCGTACGTAAAGACTGCCGGCACTTTGAACGGACCGGTCTGCTGCCCCGTCCGACTCAGCCGTAGGACGCTGTCGCCGGGGCGAACCTGGCCGCGGCGGATGCGGCCGATCGCGAAACGGCCCTGGTGGCTGTCGTAGTCCAGCGTGGTGACCTGGACTTGCAGTGGCGCGTCGGCGTCGCCTTCGGGTGGTGGGACGTGGTCGAGGATTGTCTCGAATAAGGGGTGCAGGTCGTCGGCCAGGCGGTCGGGTGCCAGGCCGGCGCGGCCTTCGCGGGCGACGGCGTACAGGATCGGGAATTCGAGTTGTGCCGAATCAGTGGCCAGGTCCAGGAAGAGGTCGGATGTGGCATTGAGGACCCAATCGGCGCGGGCGTCCTTGCGATCGACCTTGTTGATGACCACGATCGGCCGCAAACCGAGCTCGAACGCTTTTTGCAGCACGAAGCGCGTCTGGGGCATCGGGCCTTCGGCGGCATCGACGATCAGCAGTGCGCCGTCGGCCATGCCGAGGACGCGCTCGACTTCCCCACCAAAGTCAGCGTGGCCGGGGGTGTCGATGATGTTGAGGCGGACATCCTTTTCGGTGCGATGGTCGCGATACGGGATGCCCGTCAGCTTGGAGAGGATGGTGATGCCCTTTTCGCGTTCGAGCGGGTTACCGGTCATGCTGTCGAGCGTGAACTCGGGTTCACCCAGACGGGTCCGCGCCATGCCTGCCTGGCGGAGCATCTGGTCGACGAGACTGGTCTTGCCATGGTCGACGTGGGCGATCACGGCAACGTTACGGATATCGGCGCGGCTAGAGGGCACGACCGTGTTATAGCGGAAGTGCCACGTCCGAGCTTCCGCTTCTTGGGCCGGGGTGGTGTACGAATGGTCGCCGGGTTGCTTCAATGCAGCCGCTTCGCGCGAGGACGCCGGGGAGGGCTGATGATTCGAAGTGACTCGCGGATCCGGGTGACACACCAGGGCACGTTGCCGCGTCCAGAACCGTTGTCGGCCCTGGTGCGCGGGCGGGCCAGCGGCGAGACCGTCGATGCTGCCGCCCTCGACCAACAAGTGCGGGCAGCCGTCGCGGACGTGGTCGACCGCCAACGCCAGATCGGCGTCGACAGCATCAACGACGGCGAGATGAGCAAGAGCAGCTTCAGCGATTACGTCGCGCAGCGCCTTGGCGGGATCGAAAAGACGAGCGAGCCTTACTTCTCCCCGATCACTGGCCGCGACAAGCGCGATTTCCCCGAGTATTTCGCCAGCCGGCAGCTCGGCGGCGGCTACCGGCGCGTTTTTCAGTGCACCGGCCCGCTGACGTACGACGGCACCCAGGCGGTGCAGACCGACATCGCCAACCTGCAAGCGGCAATCGCGGGCAAAGACGTCGAGCAGGCCTACCTGCCGGCGGTGGCGCCTGGATCGATCGAGCACTGGCTGAAGAACAGCTACTACAAGAGCGACGAGGAATTCCTGTTCGCCATCGCCGAGGCCATGCGGCACGAGTACCAGGCCATTATCGAAGCCGGGTTCGTCCTCCAGATCGACGACCCGGACCTCGCCGACGGTTGGCAGGTCCACCCGACGTTCACCCTGCGAGAGGCGCGGGCCGAGGCTCAGCTGCGCACCGAGGCGCTCAACCATGCACTGCGCGGGTTGCCCGAGGATCGCATCATCATGCACATGTGCTGGGGCAGCGGTAAAGGTCCACACACTCACGACTTGCCGCTGTCTGAGTTCGTCGACATCGTCCTGAGCGTGCATGCTGGCGGCTATTCGATCGAGGCGGCCAATCCGCGGCACGACTGGGAATGGCAGGTCTGGGAGCAGGTCAAGCTGCCGGCAGGCAAAGTCCTGATCCCGGGCGTGATCGCACATTGCACCGATCACGTCGAACACCCCCAGCTCGTGGCTCAGCGCCTGGTGCGCTACGCCAACCTCGTCGGGCGAGAAAACGTCATCGCCGGAACCGATTGCGGCATTGGCAGTCGCGTCGCCACAGGCGAGATTGCCTGGGCCAAGCTGGCAGCCTCTGTCGAAGGCGCTCGCATCGCCACCCAGGTGCTCTGGGGCTGAAACGACACTACATCACCGGCAAAAGCAAAAGAGGGAAGTGACTCATGACGCGCACCTACCGCTATATCTCCGCCGATTCGCACATGGAGATCGATTCGAAATGGTGGATCGAGCGCGTCCCGGCTCGCTACCGCGATCAGGCGCCCCGCGTCCTGCACCTGCCTGACGGCAGCGACGCCTGGCTCATCGAAGGTGCGCCACTACGCCAGGTGCCGTTCGATCTGTATGGCGGCAAGGGCCGCGATGTCTGGATGCCCTGGGCCCAGAATTACGAGACGACGCCAGGCACCGGCCCAGCCGAGCAGCGCGTCCGTGAGCAGGAGCAGGACGGCATCGACGCGGAGGTTCTCTTTCCGGGCCAGGCGTCCGGGCCGAATTTCTGGCGCAATATCCGCGACGACGAGGCCTACAAAGCTTGCGTGCGGGCCTATAACGACTTCCTTGCTGAGGATTACCGCCCGGTCGCGCCGGACCGCTTGCTGACCCTGGGCGTCATTCCGATGACGGGTCTGCAGGACGCGCTGACCGAGCTCGAGCACATCCGCAAGATCGGCTTACCGGCTATCGTCATGTACGCCTTTCCCAGCGGCAAAGGCTTGCCCACACCAGAAGACGATGCATTCTGGCAGCGCGCACTCGACATGCAGATGCCAATTACCGTGCACCAGGAGTTCAACCGCGAAGGCTCTCGCGGCGGAGCCTTGCTGCGCTATCCGAAACCGCTGGATAACAAGACCGGCCGACTAGGACCCTTGACCGATCTGGCCGCGCAGGTAGCTCGCTTCGGCCGCCTCGGCTTTCTTAACGGCGTGCAGATGGCGCTGGATGGTCTGTTCGAGCGTTTCCCGGAGCTCGAATTGTTCTTTGCCGAAACGCAGATCGGCTGGATTCCGTGGGCCTATGAAATGGCCGACATTCGGTTCGAGCGGCATCGGTACTGGGCCGAAGCGGTCCTGGGTTGGCAGCCGCTGCCGCTGAAGCCGACCGACTATCTGAGAAAACACATCCTGTGGGGCTTCCAACAGGACAGCGTCGGCGTGACGCGATTGCGCGACCTGATTGGCGTCGACAAGATCCTGTGGGCAACGGATTTCCCGCACCAGGAGTCAGAGTTCCCGCATTCAGATCGCGTCATCGAGAAGAATTTCGCGGGAGTTCCGTCTGACGAGGTCCAGCAGATTGTGGCTGGCAACGCCATTCGGTTCTTCCACCTGGATGCGACGGTCGCGCCGCTGGACTCCGCCGGGCGCGTGGCGGCGAGCGTGGGATAGGAGAAGTGTCGTGCCACAAACCCGCCGCGAATTTCTCGGCGCTGCTCTTGGTCTGACCGCCATCCCGCTGCTGGCGGCATGCGGCGCGCCCGCACCAGTGCAGCCAGCCGTGGCACCCACGACGATTTCGGCCGCCGCGCCGAAGCCAGCCGCCGCGGCCGCGGCGCAAGGCGCAGCCATCTTTGCCAACCCGCAGCCGCAGGCACCTTCAGACAAGCCACCCACGTACGGCGGTACGCTTGTCGCGCCAACGTACGGCGATCCGCTCTTCGGCGGCGACACCATGTTCGGCGCGCTCAGCGTCACCTTCACTGCCACCTATCCCGTCAATGGCGACGGCAGCTTTGTCAAACAAGCCCGCGACGACGTGTACAAAATTGCGCCGCACCTGGCCGACAGTTGGGAAAACAACGCCACCTACACCGAGTGGGTGTTCAAGATTCGCGACGGCGTCACCTGGCACGATGGCACCGCCTTCACGGCCCAGGACGCGGCCTGGTGGCTGAACCTCGGCTTGTTCGGCGCCAGGTCAGGCGACAAGATTCGCCCACCCGCCATTTGGGGCCGGGTGCTGGGCGACGTCGACCTGGTCGATACTCCAGACGCCTCGCACGTGCGCATAAAACTTCGTGGACCGGAGCCGCTGTTACCACTCAACCTGGCGACTCAACAGGTGGCGCACCCCCGTCACCTGATGCAGCCGCGCATCGATCAGGGCGACGTGATGGTCACGCCATCCGATGTCGGCTGGGTCAGCGTCGGACCGTTCAAGCTGACCCAATACGACAAGGGCAGCCGCATTCAATTCAAGCGCCACGACGGCTACTGGGAAAAGGACGCGAAGGGGAACAAACTGCCGTACCTCGACGGCATCAGCATGCCGTATGTACGCGACGCGAACGCTATGGACAATGCGTTTACCGGTGGACAGATCGACGCTGGCATACGCAATTCCAACTTCGCCCTGTCCAAGAGCCGATTGGAAACCTATCGCAAGACGTTGGGCGACAAGTTTTATCTCGCCCAGATCGGATTCAACCCGTACGGCTTGCACTTCAACGTCACACGGCCAGGGCCATTCCAGGATGTGCGCGTCCGCAAAGCAGTGGCGATGTGGATCGACCAGGCCGGCATGACGGAGGTGCTGGGTGGCTTTGCCCAGGCTGAAACGTTTTTGCGACCGACCAATCCGTACAACGACCCAGAATTTTTGCAGTGGCCCGGTTGGAACGTTGCTACTCAGGCCGCTGACCGTGCGGAAGCGAAACGCTTGTTGGCTGAGGCAGGTTTCCCGACTGGGTTCGAGGCGACGATTCTGAGTCAGCAGAACTGGCAGCCATGGGCGGTCTATTACCAGGGCCAGCTCTCAGATCTGGGGATCAAGGCGAATCTGGATCTGAAAGACGCGGGGACGTACACCCAGCTCACCGCTACCAAAGACCCGCAGTGGGAGCTGAAAGTGAGCGGCATCACGTCTGTTACGCATCCCTGGCTCTTGAAAGACGCCTTGAATGCGGTGAGCCATGGCGGCGTTGGCATGGCCCATGACGATCCTCACGTTGTGGAGTTGTTCGATCGGATGAAAGCGGTCTTGCCGGACGAAGCCAGGACCAAGGCGGTCTACTCGGAGCTGCAGCGGTACATGATTCGCGATCAGCCATACGTCGTGCCGACGTTCTCGCAGCTGTACGAAATTCCGTACCGCTCGTACGTTCAGGGCCTGTATCCACCCGCTGAAAATACCTATCACAATTTGGACTTTGCCACGGTGTGGCTCGACAAATAAGCCGCCATGAGCCGCTTCGGTTCGCTCGCTTCGCGCGACGTGTCGATACCGACGGCTCCTGGTGGAGGGACACCCGGTGAGGCGCTACGTCATCTCTCGTTTGTTGCTGTTTCCGCCAACGCTGGTGCTTGTGTCGTTGGCCATCTTCTTGATGATGCGCGTCCTGCCAGGCGACGTCGCGCTGCTGATCCTCGGCGGGAGCGGTGAGAGCTCCGATCCTCGCTCGCTGCAGCTGTTGCAGTCCTATCGCGCTGCCCTCGGCCTGGCCGATCCGTTGCCGGTGCAGTACCTGTCGTGGGCCTGGAGCATGGTCAACGGCCAGTTCGGTGGCTCTTCATTGATCGACCATGAACCCGTGCGAGCCATCCTCGCGCGACGGTTTCCCGTCACACTCCAACTGGCGCTGATGGCGTTCACTCTCGGTTGGCTGACCGCCATTCCGTTGGGCGTGTTGGCCGCGTACTACCACAACCGCTGGCCGGACTACGCCGCCCGCATTCCCACCCAGATCGGTTATGCACTACCCAACTTCTGGATCGCCCTGCTGCTCCTGCTGTTCCTCAACCGGGTGATCCACTGGAATCCGCCGCTGTTTTTCTCGCCACTGCTGGAAGACCCGCTCGCCAACCTGCAGCAAATGATCTGGCCGGCGCTCATTCAAGCCTGGGCATTCAGCGCCACCGCCGCGCGCGTCACGCGGTCCAGTTTGTTGGAGGTGCTAGGCCAGGACTATATCCGCACCGCGCGCAGCAAGGGCCTCAGCGAATGGTCCGTCGCGCTGCGCCACGGTTTGCGCAGCGCCGTCATCCCGGTGATCACCATAGGCGGGACGCAGCTAGGCGTGTTGCTCGGCGGCACGGTCATTCTCGAAACAGTCTTTGGCATCCCTGGTATTGGCCAGGCACTCGTCCAGTCGGCGCAGATGCGCGACTACCCGGTCATCCAGAGTTTTGCGGTGGTGCTGGTGGCGGTGGTGCTGGTGCTCAACCTGTTCGTCGACATGCTCTACGCGTTCGTGGATCCGCGGGTGCGGTACTCGTGAATCACCCGGTGGCGTTGTCGGGTGTCGCGTTGCTGGTGTTTTTTGTCGTCGTGGCGATCTTTGCGCCGCAGATCGCCCCGCAGGATCCGATGGCCCAGAACGTGGCGCAGCAATTCCGCGAACCGTCGGCGGCTCACTGGTTCGGCACCGACACGTTTGGTCGCGACGTGTTCAGTCGAGTGGTATACGGCAGTCGCATCTCGTTGTTCGTTGGACTGCTGTCGGTAGCAGTTGCGACCATTGT
>DASYKL010000312.1:0-1925 GCA_035995405.1 Chloroflexota bacterium | reverse complement strand
CTCCTAACTCCGCCTCGCCCGCGAGCGCCGCGACCTGGGCCAGCAAATCCTCGAGGGCAAACGGCTTGGTCAAGCAAGCCTGCGCCTCGAGTAGCCGCGCCTCGTCCATCGCCCCGTACGTCGCGGTCACCACCAGCACCGGTATTCGCGCCAACCGGGCGTCTCCGCGTAACAGCTCAACCAGGCCATGCCCACCGAGCTGCGGCATCATCAGATCGAGCACGATCACGTCCGGCACCCAGCTCCCGAGCAGCTGCCAAGCCACTGCCCCGTTGGCTGCCGTCGCAACGTCATAGTCCGCTTCGCGCAAGGCCTCGGCGACGAGCTCGCGAATGGTGGCTTCGTCGTCGATCACCAGGATGCGTGTGGTCACTGCAGACAGTACACCGTTTGTTTAGCCGAGCCTAACCTATCCTATCCTGCCAGCCGCCTCCCGATCCGTCCAGTGGTCATGCGCGATACACTTTTGGCACGGCCCCAAACCAGATGCCCAGGTAGCCCAACGGTCAGAGCAGCGCTCTCATAAAGCGACGGTTGCGGGTTCGACTCCCGCCCTGGGCACTTTGCAGTCGTCTCGGCCAGCACTGGGCGGTCAGAAGGTGAATTCCTCCTCGTGCAGCTGGCCGCGGGGCACACCGGCGGTTCGAAGGGCGGATCTGACAGCCTGGGACAGGCCTGGCGAGGCGCACAGGAACACATCGTGATGACGCAGGCCAGGGATCAGTTGGGACAGCGTTTCGCCGGTCAGCGCGTTTGCTGGGTCGGATGAGCGACCGATCAAGTAGATGACTTTTGCACCTCGTCGCCGAGCTATGTCGTCCAACTCGCCGCGGAACACCACATCTGCCCCGGACGACGCACGATAGAGCAGCGTCAGGCGCTCGCCTGGCACATCGATCGTTTCGAACAATGCGCGCATGGGCGTAATGCCAATACCGCCCGCTATCAGCAATACGGCCCGGCGCTTGCGGCGCTGCGCGGTCATTGCGCCGTACGGGCCTTCCGCCAGGACCCACGTGCCGACGCGGACGGACTGCACCCCTCGACTGCCTTCGCCGAGGGCCTTGACCGTCAACCGCAGGGAATTGGACTCCGGCGGTGCGGACAGCGAAAACGGATGGGCCGACATCCAGGTCCGCGCCGAGAGAAATCGCCAGCGGAAGAATTGGCCTGACTCGGCTTCCAGCTCGCGAATGTGTTTTCCCTCAATGACCATGCTCACCACGCCATCGGCTTCTGGGATGACCAGCTGGACGTTGAGTCGATGTCGCCACACCTGGTACAGCGGCGCCACAACGCGGTACCGCAGCACGAGCATGTATGCATAGACATAGAGCAAGCTCCACAGGACCTGGCCGACCGTCCATCCAGCGAGGTCCGGCCCGGCAAGCTGGTGGCTGAAGGCGAGACCAACACCGACGTATGTTGTCAGGTGCAGCACGTGCCATTGCTCGTATGACAGCTTGCGTCTGGCCGCGCGCAGCGACGCTACTCCGACCGCGAACAACACCAGCGAGCCCAGGGTTGCAGCGGTGAGACCGGGCAGACCAAATAGTCGGACCGTCGCAACGCCGATGCCGGCTCCAGTCGCCTGTGCCCACGCGAGCGTCGCACAGACGGCATGCAGGGCGATGAGCGCGAGGTTGGCGCGGCCGCCCATGGCATGCCAACGTGCCAGGCGGTCCGCTCCGAGGCCTCGCTCGAGCGCCGGCGCTCTGGACATCATCGCCAGCATGACCGCCACGCCGTAGCCCGCGAGCAAGCCGCTGACGTGTGCCAGCAGTGCTACGTTGAGGTGCAGCGGTGATGGCGCGTCGCGTACTGCCAGCAAGGTCACCACCAGCGCGCCTGACGTCAGCAGCGTGCGCAGTCCGCCCGGACCGATGGTGAAGTGCCTCTGGCGCAGGCGTTTCGCCTGTGGACGG
>DASYKL010000311.1:0-7496 GCA_035995405.1 Chloroflexota bacterium | reverse complement strand
GGCTGCTCAAGCCGACCAGGTCGCGCATCTGGCGACCGACCCGCAACGTTAATTGCGGCAGGTCGCGGGCGGTGAGCCAGTCCCCGAGCCCATTCAGGTGAGCCACATCGCGGGCCGAAGCGTACTGCTGCGCCAGCCCGTCGATCTCCCAGCTCGCTTCCGTACGCAGACCAAGCTCGAGCAACGCATCGGCCCGCTGCAGCGCCGGCGACCTGGCCAGGTCATCGCCAACCTTCTGTGGCGTCAGATTGAACGAGCCGTACCACGCATCGCGCTCCTGCACCTCCACCGCGCTGAGCGCCAGCCAGGCTGTTGACGTCGACAGCGTGCTGCTGGCGATACTGAGCGTCGATCCGAGCTGCTCCCGCGCACGCAATCCGTAGTAGCTTTCCGGAGCCGCGGCGACGGCTTGCGCCAGCAGCGGGCTCGGTTGCGCGCCGCTCGACGGGGAGGCTTTGGCCGTCCAGTAGAGCAGCTGCGCCTGTATGGTCGGCGATGGCGGCCCGCTCTTGAGGCCTGTTTGCCAGGCGGCCAGCGCGCCGGCAGTGTCGCCGCGGACATAGCGGGTGAAGCCGACGTGAAACAGCGCCTCAGGTGCTCGATCGGCCGCCGCCTGGGCGGCGCTCAGATAGGTCGCCTCGGCGGTCGTCAGCGCACCATCGCGCTCCTGGAGTTGACCCAGCCGCAGTAACGCACTGCCCGCTTGCGGACTCTGGCTGTCACCGAGGGCGTGGAGCCCGTCATAAGCCGATGCATCATTGTTGAGCTTCAAGAGCGCCTCAGCCCGACTCAGCTGGGCCTGGCCCCAGTCTGCTTGTTCTGGGCCGACCTGGTCGAACAGCCCGATGGCGATGCGATACTCGCGGCCGTTCAGACGGGCGGTGCCAGCTTGCAGCGGGCTGACGGTGCCGCCGCGATCCATGTCGTTCAAAGCGTCGAGTGCGCCTGGCGCGCGGGCCTGATCGGAGTAATCGACGACCACGGCGCGGAAGCGCTCAGTGGCCAGCGCGTCCTGGCCGACGGCGCGGGCCAGGGTAGCCGTCGTGAAGAGCATCTCAGCTTTGTAGGCGCGCGTGCCAGCCAGCTCGAGCGAGCGGTTGTAGAAGTCCAGGGCGTCCTGTTTGCGGCCGACTTTCAGCTCGGCCTCGGCGGCACGTTCCAGGGCTTCGATGCGCGTCAGACGGGGACCGCCATCGTCAATGGACAGGGCGGCGCGGGCGGCCGTCAATTCGGCGGTCCAGTCGCCGAGCTGTGAAGCGCATTGGGCACGTTGCAGGGCGGCGTACGGCCCGATCGCCGTGCGGCCAGCGATACTCTCGAACGCGTCGAGGGCCCGTAAGGCGCCGCTGCAATCGTGAGCGGCACGACGGGTCTGCTCCAGGGTGAAGTACGCGGCGGCGAGCTGATCGGACGACGGGTAGTCGTTCAGGAGCTGCTGCACTGTTGCTTCGGCGGTCGTCGTCTCGCCATCAGCGAGGGCAGCGCGGGCTTGCAGCAGCCGAGCCCGAGCCGCGATTGGCGGCCCAAAGCGGTCGGCCATATCGGCATAAAACTGCTGCGCCGCGGGAAGGTCGCCACGGCGAACCAGCTGATGACCCTGGTCCCACAGCCCGTCCGCGGATTGGGCCCCGGACACAGGTCCGACCGGTCGCACGAGGCCGAACACCACCAGGAGCACGACCGCGTGCGCCGGGAACCGCATAAGAAGTGTGCAGTGTACCCGCCCTGGAGTGAATCCAAAGGGAGGTCATGGTGGTTCTAGGTACACTCAAGCCACTATGCCGATCCAAGTCAGCAATACCGAGAAGAAGGCTGAAATCGCCCGCGATGTCGTGGTGGCCTACCTCTCGCATGTGAAGGATGAACAACTCGCCGATCTGGCCAAGGTCGACGAAGCCATTACTCGTTTGGTCGATGTAGTAGATCGCACGTTCTCGGTCGAAGAGCATCGCGCGCCTGGCTTCGGCATGGCGCCCAGCATCCCGCGCCCGCAGAAGCACGACTAGTCCTAGCCCATCCACGGCGTGTGGCTGAGCCAGCTCGCGCTGGTCAATTTCAGGAACCTGGCCAGCTTGCGGCTCGAGCCACAGCCAGGCGTCCTGTTGTTCTCCGGCCGCAACGGCCAGGGCAAGACCAACCTCCTCGAGTCGGTCTACGTTCTGGCCACCACCCGCTCGCCACGCACCAGCATCGAACGTGAGCTGCTCAGCTGGAGCATCCCGACGGACGCTGCGCTCGCCGCTGTCCTGGTGCCGTTCGCACGGCTCGAAGCCCGCGTTCGTCGTCTGGCAGGTGAAACGCACCTCGAGCTGACCTTCGAAGGCGAACGCTCGCCCGTCGCGCCAAACGGTGAGGCGTCCGCGACCGGATCGTCAACCAGTGGGCCCGTCAGCCGCGGCATCAAGGTCAACGGCCTGCCGACTCGCGCCAGCGGCCTGGTCGGCCAATTGCCGGTGGTCTATTTTTCGCCAGGCGACGTCGAGCTTGCTGGCGGACCACCCGCCGGTCGACGGCAGTATCTCAACCTGGCCAACTCGCAGGCGTCGCCCAGCCACATGCGCGCGTTGCAGCGCTACAACCGCGTGCTGCTGCAACGTAATCAAGTGCTGCGACTCGTCCGCGAACGCCGTCAGCCGCCGAGCGCGCTCGACCCGTGGACCGAGCAGATGGTCGACTTGGGCAGTCACGTCCTGAGCCAACGGCTGACGATGCTGCGCCAGGTCGACGATCGCGTCGTCTCGATTTTTCGTGACCTGGCCGGGTCGACCGAAACCCTGCACATCGCCTATCGCTCGACCGCGTACGGCGCGGAGGCCGGCGGCGAGACACCTGAGCAGGCTGAGCTGGTGCAGGCATTTCGGGAGCGCCAGGAGCGCCTGGCCAGTCGCGAGATCGACCAGGCGGTCACGCTGGTGGGTCCGCACCGCGACGATTTTTCGTTCATGCTCGACGGCGTCGATCTCAACCGCTTCGGCTCGCGCGGCCAGCAGCGGCTGGCGGTCCTGGCGCTGAAGCTCGCCGAGGCCGACTGGATGCACGCCCAGATCGGCGAGCTCCCCGTGGTCTTACTTGACGATGTGCTGTCAGAGCTCGACCCACAACGGCGCCAGTACGTCCTGCAACGCGTCGCGGCACCGGAGCCGACGCACCAGCGCCAGGTCTGGATCACCAGCACCGAGCCAGTGGAAATCGCGGCCACCTCCAGCAGCATTTACGAAGTCCTCAGTACTGCCCAGCGGTATGAGATCGACGCTGGGCAGGTGCGGCCGGCATAATCCCGGCGCGGATGAACATCCTCGGCATGGGGCCAATGGAGCTCGTGTTAATTGTGGTCCTGGCACTGATCGTGTTCGGGCCAGCCAAGCTGCCCGAAATCATGGCCCAGGTCGGCAAGGCGATCGGCGACTTCCGCCGAGCGACCAGCGATCTGAGTGACGAATTTAACCGCACCATCCAGGCCGAGCTGCAAGAGGGTCGATCCGTCCTCAATGAGACGAAAGCTGCCGTCACGGATGTCCACACCACGGTCAACTCCGCGGTGACAGCCACACCTCCCGCGCCGACGCTGGTCGCCGCGCCAGGTGAGGTCGTTGTCGCGACCAACGGCACGGGCCCAGAGTCGCATGGCGAAAACGGCGTCAACAATGACCTGGCGCCGGCGAGCAAACCGCCGCTCGCCGATACCAGCCAGTGGAGCTGGGAGACCGCGGCTCCCCCGCCGCCGCCGTCAGCGCCATCGCCGCCGACCGACCCGACAGGGACCGATCCGCTCAAGCCTGATGCGGCCGCTAGCGAGCCACAGAAGGCGGTCGAACCACCCAGCGCCGACGCTCCCGCGGCCAAGCCGCGCGAACGCGACGAGCTCCTGCCGCCGTACTGAACGCGACCAGTTTGCCCCAGGGGGCCTGTGCCCATCGCATACAATGAGTCGGCCAGATAGGAGTGGGCGGTGATCGAAGTCTTTGTCGAGAGCATCCGCGTCAATATGACCAACTACCGGCGCGTGGTCATGCTCAAAGAAAAGACGTCCCCCCGTTACCTGCCCATCTGGATCGGCCATTTCGAAGCTGACGCGATCGCCATTCCGATGCAGAACGTGCCCGTGCAGCGCCCGCTGACGCACGATCTGCTCAAAGGGGTCATCGAACAGCTGGGCGGCAAGCTGACGCAGGTCGTGATCAATGAGCTGGCGGACGAGACGTTTTTCGCCAAGCTGATCGTGGACGCGGGTGGGCGGCACGTCGAAGTCGACGCGCGGCCATCAGATGCAATCGCCCTGGCCATTCGAGCGAAGGTGCCGATCTACGTCGAGGAGTCCGTCTTCGAGCAAGCCGGCCTGGTGTTCGAGAACGAAGAAGCCGAGGGCGAGGTCGAGGCCGAAGAAGTGACCGAGATAGATGAAGAGAAGCTCACGGTCTTCAAACAGTTCATCGAGACCCTCGATATTGATGACCTGGGTAAAGGCGGAGGCGGGACAGAACACAAGCTGTCCTGAGCCGCCGGCGACATCGAGTCGCGGCCGTTCACGTAGCGGCACCGTTGTGTCGTTGAGGTCGAGCCCAGCGCGAAAGCAGTCTTACGTGCCTGGCCAGGCGGCCGTTCGAGACGCCAGAGCGGCGATCAGCTGAAACAGTCTGATGAGCGGATGAACGGCTTTGTCTCTTGACAGGCTGCGTACAGGCAAGCTGTCCCCGCGGCTGCTGCGCGGGCTGGTGTTGAACCGGCTTGGCGCGAGCCGGCCGGAGACGCTGGTCGGCGCGGCGCTGGGCGTGGACGCGGCGGCGATTGCGGTGGATGAGGATTGGGCCTGCGTCCTGACCACTGACCCGATCACGACAGCCGCAACGGGCGCGGGCAGACTGGCCGTCCACGTCGTGTGCAACGACCTCGCCACGATGGGCGCCGAGCCGATCGGAGTGTTGGCTACATTGCTCTTCCCCGCGGGAGTCGCTCCGTCGGTGATAGCTGACCTGATGGCCGACATCGACGCCACCGCCCGTGAGTTGAACGTTGAAGTCCTGGGCGGACATACCGAGGTCGCGCCTGGTGTCACCGCGCCGCTGGTGGTGATGACGGGCGTCGGCAAAGCGCGCCGCGACCGCCTGCTGACCGCCGCTGCAGGGCGGCCAGGCGACGCGTTAGTGCTGACCAAGGCGGCTGGTCTGGAAGGCTCGCACATCCTGGCCAACGACTTCGCCACTCAGTTGTCAGACGTACCAGCCGAGCTGATGGACGAAGCACGCGGCTATGCAGCCGAGCTGAGCGTCCTGCCCGAGGCTCGACTGGCGGTCGAGCTAGGCGCGACGGCCATGCACGATCCGACGGAAGCAGGGGTCGTCGGGGCGCTCTGGGAGCTGGCCGAAGCGTCGGGCTGCGGCTTTCGCGTTGAGGTCGATCGCATCGTCGTGCGACCGGCGACGCGACTGATCTGTGAAAGTCTGGGTGCGGATCCCCTCCGTCTGATAGCAAGCGGTGCGCTGCTCATCGCGTGCCCGGACGGTGCCGCGCTCGTACGGGGCCTGCAGGCGCAAGGCATCGCCGCCGCCGACATCGGCTTGCTGACAGCTTCGAAGGCACGCCAGCTCGTCCATCCAAACGGTCAGATCGAGGTTCTCGACGACCTCCCGAACGAAGAGCTGTATCGGCTCCTCGAGTCAGATCCCCAGTAAGGTGTAGGGTCGCTCCAGGAGCTCTGCAAGGCGGGCCAGGAATGCCGCCGCTGACGCGCCGTCGACCACGCGGTGGTCGAAGCTCAGGGACAGGCTGCACATTGTCCGTGCTTGGACCTGGCCGTCAATGACCACGGCTTGGGGCGCGATGCGGCCGACACCGAGGATCGCCGTCTCTGGCGAGTTGACGATCGGCGTGAAGCCGTCAATGCGGTACGCACCGAGGTTGGTGATCGTGAAGGTGCCGCCTTGCATCTCGGTTGGACTGAGCCGGCCAGCTCGTGCCTTCTCGGCCAGCGCTAGCAGGTCCCTGGCTAGCTCGCGCAACGAGCGGCTGCTCGCGTCACGCAGGACCGGGACCACCAGGCCTTCTGGTTCGAGGGCCACGGCAACGCCAACATGCACCGCGTCAGGCGAGCGGAGCCCCAGGCCGTCGACCCATTGGGCGAGGAGGGCGGGGTGTTCCAGCAAAGCGAGCCCAGCGGCGCGGGCGATGAGCGCATCCCAGGGCAGTTTGGGTACCCCCAGCCGAGCGAATTCGGGCTGCAGCTGCGCGCGGAAGCGTGCGGCTTCAGAGAAGTCGGCCTCGAGAAACAGGGTCACCCGAGCCGTCGTCTGAGCCGACGATGCCATGTGCTCCGCTGTCAGACGCCTCAGGCGTGACAACGGCAGCACCCCGCCCGTCGCTGGCTGCGCCGTGTCGGCGGCTACAGCGGGGGGTTGGCCACTACTGGCGGCGAGGAGGACGTCTTCCTGGGTGATGCGGCCACCTGGGCCGGTGCCGACCACGGTATCGATGTCGACGCCATGCTCCTGGGCCAGGCGCCGCGCCAGCGGGGTGGCCACGAGCCGCGGTTCTGCAACCGCGGCGGCGGTGCTCGCGGCGAGGACGTCGGCCTCGACGATGCGGCCCTGGGGGCCCGTCCCGGTCATGCCGCGCAGATCAAGGTCAAGCGTTCGCGCCCGCAAACGCGCGCGTGGCGAAGCGAACAGGCGTGTCGCCGCTGCAGCGACAACGTGCTGCGGCCCAGCCAGCGATGCGGCGGCGGCCGCGGCGATCTGGGCGTTGGTCGGCCCGCGCCAGGGCAGATCTCCAGGGCCACCCGCGAGCGGCATCGAGCCAGGGCCAGCGCCACCGCCCGAGGGCGTTGCGGCAGCGGCAGAAAGTGGGGCGATGACTTCGCCTGGTTCGGCGATCTCGGCGATCAGGGTTTTGACCGGGACTGTCGTCCCAGGCTGGACCACAATCCGCCGCAGGACTCCTGACGCTGGGGAGGGCACCTCCATCGTCCCTTTATCCATCTCAACCGTGAGCAAAGGCTCGTCGCGGGTCACGGTGTCGCCTTCGTTTTTGAGCCACTCGGCGACCGTGCCCTCTTCCATGGTCAGCCCGAGCATCGGCATCGTCACCGGCGTCGCCATAAAACGCGTCAGCGGTCCTTGTTGACGAGCGCTCGCGCCGCCGCGACCAGGTCTTCGACCTGCGGCAGCGCGGCGTTCTCCAGCACCGCCGCATAGGGCATTGGCACGTCTCGCGCGCAGACCCGCAGTGGCGGCGCATCGAGATAATCGAACGCCGATTCGACTACCCGGGCGACGATCTCTGCCCCAAACCCGCTGTTGCGATACGCCTCGTGCGACACGATCAGCCGACCCGTCTTCTTGACCGAGTCGACGATGGTCTGCTCATCGAGGGGGACCAGCGTGCGTGGGTCGATCACCTCGAGCTCGATGCCCTCTTCGGCCAGCTGCTCGGCCGCTTTGAGCGCCTTGCCGACCATCGTATGGATGCCGACGACGGTCACGTGCTTGCCGGTGCGTTTGACG
>DASYKL010000310.1:0-6915 GCA_035995405.1 Chloroflexota bacterium | reverse complement strand
CGGCCCTCAGGCCCTCCCCGCGGCAGCGGCCGCCGCCACGCCAGCTCAGTCGAACACCTTTGCTTTCCACCTCGGGTCCGATCAGGACGTCACCCACTTCCTCGCGCAGTGCCCCGTTGGCACGCCCGCGCCCTATGTCCTGTGCGGCTATGGCATCAACGAACCGATTACTTCGCAGTCCAGCACGCTCGCCGCGCTGAATACCCCTGGCATTACCGAGTCGTTTGTGAGCGCCCTCTCGGCCGCTGGCCCACAAAAGGACTGCGCGATCGGCATGACCAACGTTTCGGCGGTGACCCTGCACACCTCGCGGGGCGACATTTTCCTGGCTTCGTCAGACCACGGCCAGTTCTGTGTCTACAACGCCATGCCTGGCGCGGCAGGCTTCGCTCCTGCCAAGAGTAATCTGGATGTCGAGCCGTTCGTGATCCTCGGCGGGACAGGCCAGTTCCGTGGCGCGACAGGCTCAGGCGTCATCACCGCCCACGGCCTGGGTCAAGACCCCGCGCCGCCGGCGACCCCAACAATCGGCTACGCGACCGAGGTCTACGACGGCACGATCACCCTCGCCGCTCCAGCCCGCTAACACCGTCGCACGCAAAACGCTACTCGAAACTCGTGGTTCCGCGGCCCCTGGCTTCGCCATTCAGAAAGGCGTGACTCAGGGGCACGACGCGGTACATTACCCACACCGGCGGGCCCTCACCGTCTGGTCGGAGCCCGGCGCTGATCCGCTGGGCGATCTGTTTGCCCAGGCGGTACAGCTGTTCGTCCGTGCTCAGCTCGATCCACAGCTCGACCTCGTCTCGCTCGTCGTCGGTCGCGAAGCGACGGACGGCGACCAGCTCCGGTCGCATACGCATAGCCGCTCCGACTTCGCGTCTGACCACGTCAGTGACCTCGGCCAACCGTTCGGCGGGTCCGAGGTAGTCGACGAAGATCATCGGCGGCCCATGGTAGCATCGCCGTCCGTCGCGGCTGTGCCGCCTCCGGAGGTGCGTGATGCCAACGGCTGTTTCGCCCATTCTCGACGCGCTCTACCGCGGTCAAACCGACGAAGCGCAGCAGCTCGCCAGGGAGGCTGGTCCGGCCAACCTGTCGATCTTCGAAGCTGCCGCGCTCGGCCAGGTGGACGCGCTGCAGTTGCTCCTCGCGGCCGGCGCCGAGCAGGTCAATGCCTGGGCGCCTGATGGCTTCCAGCCGCTGGCGCTGGCGTGCTTTTTCGGCCGCCGCGCCACGGCGGAGCTGCTGATCGCCAGCGGCGCGGAGGTCAACAGTGCCGCCCGCAATACCTTCCAGGTCATGCCGTTGCACGCAGCGCTGGCGGGTCCCGATCCTGAGATCGTGCCGGCATTGATCGCGGCTGGCGCAGATGTCAACGCACGCCAGCAAGGTGGCGTCAGACCGCTGCACGAAGCCGCCTTCATTGGCCATCTCGAACTCGTCAAACTACTGCTCGAGCGCGGCGCCGACGTCAAGGCGACTGATGACCAGGGCCACACCGCGGCCGACATGGCCCGCGAGCGCGGCCACACCGCCGTTGCGGAAATCCTGTCCTAGAGGGGCGGCCGAATAGTGTCGAACATGCCGCCTGCCGCCCCTCTAGGCGAGTCAGTCAAACGGAGTTCGGCTGCTGTTCGGTCTTCGCATTGCACGTTTCGGCCGAACTCCTAGGGGTGTAGCAAGACGCGCTAGCGGGTCCAGAACCCGTGCGGGTCGGCCTCACGGATCAAGCGTAGCTCAGCGGCTGTCGGCGCGGCCGTCGGCTGCAGGTCGTCCGCCAGGCGCAGCGGCCAACCCGTTGCTGCCTGAACCGCCTCAGGCGAGGTAAACGGGTGATACGAGGCCAAACAAGCCTCGCGCGTTGACGGGTCGAACCGCAAGACGCCGAGCGTCGTGATCACTGCCGCCGGACCGCCACGCACCAACCCCTGTCGGGCGCGCCAATCGGGGCTGCCATCCCCGTAGCCGGGCGACGTGATGAAGTCGACCCGCTGCCGCAGGCGTCGCGGCTCGTGCTCCATGAGCGATACCAGCCGCTGCGCCAGACAGGCGATATCGGCGCCGCCGCCACTGCCGGGCAGCTTGATCGTCGGCTGATCGGGTGAGCCGATGACGGTGGTGTTGATGTTGCCGAAGCGATCCACTTCCGCCCCGCCGATAAACCCCAGGTCAACGTCGCCGCGCTGCAGCACGGACATCACTTCGAGCAGGCCGGTGGCCCACGCCGCACCGCGGACGTTTGGCGCGTCGCTCATCGTGTACAGCGCAGGCGGTGGGATGCGATCGCGGACCAGGCCGTTTTCGAACAAGCCGATGGCGTGAGGCGCGTGCGTCCGCTTGGCCAGGCCGAACGCCAGCAGCGGCAAACGCATCCCAACGAACACCACTTCGTCCTCACGGATCTCGCGCGCCGCGGCTACGACCATCAACTCCTGTGCCGAATACTGCTCAGGCATAGTCCACTGGAGCCGCCAGGCGTGGCTGACGTGGTCGCAGCGTGCTGAAGCGGTCGCCGAGTCGGGCGAGGTAGCTGGCGTGATCAGGTACCTCGAACACTTCGTGTTGCAGCCAGTTGAGAAAACCGTCGCGGTCGCGCGTCGCCTGGTGGTACTCCCCAAACGCCGTGTGGTCGCGGCCGTAGTAGCCCTGTACCGGCGACGGGTACGCGCCCCCGGGCACCGCGACCACCGCCGAAACGCGGTGCGGGGGCAGCAAAATGCGATTCGGATCGCTCAGCAACAGTTCTGGTGCCACGATTTCTTCCGCCGTCAGGATCACCACCCGTGCCGCCAAGCCCGCCTCGCGCGTGACGCCCAGGTTGCCCCAACAGTGGGCATGGCCTTCGCTGTCCGCGCGCTGAACGTGAAGAATGGCCACATCCGGCTCGATCGCCGCCACGTGAAGCACACCAGCCTGCTCAGCCGGCCTGAGACGGGTATCTAAACGGACAAGATCGGACCCGAGCAGCGTCCGTGTCGGTAGATACGGCACGCCCATCGCCGCCGCCTGCAAGCCCAGCGCCACGGAGAAATTGGAATGCTCTTCCAGCTCGACGGACCGCGGAACGCCGTGTTCGACAGCCCGACGATAATTGTGGCCAAGTCCGGCGCTGACGTTGCCAACCCAGGCGGCAGTGACCCGCCGCACGCAGCCGGCGCCGATCAACTGGTCGAACAACATGTCCGAGATCGGACCGATCAGCTCCAGATCACGGCGCTGCTGACGGATGATCTCATGACCAGCGGCGAACGGAATAAGCGACTCGAGGGCGGTACCGAGAGCAATCGAAGCGCCGTCGGGAACCAACCGACGGATGGCGTCGGGCAACGACGGGCTGAGCTTGTTCGGCAGCGACATCAGCCAGACGATGGTATCGACTCAATCGGCTTCCACGAGCGGGCATTGCTATCCTGTGGTTCCTCAGGGCATGGACGGGAGACCAACATGACGCAACAGCAAGGAACCGGCGAGCCATTCGGCCGCCTCAGTCCCAAGGAAGCCAGTGACCGTGTCTCGCGCGGCGAGCTGATGGTTGTCGATGTACGCGAAAACTGGGAGTACGCCCGAGACCACATTCCGAACGCGACATTGACGCCGCTCGGTCAGATCATTTCGCGGCCTCGAGAAGCGATCACCGCGGACAACGTGGTGTTCGTGTGCGAAGTCGGCCAGCGCAGCGCCGTCGCTGCCGAGATGGCCGCCGCGTTGGGCATGCAGCACGTCTTCAACCTGGAAGGCGGCATGCAGGCCTGGCGGACGGCCGGGCTGCCCGTCGAAAGCTGAGTATTGTTCCGCTGAGCGAGGCGCGCTTCTCGGCGATCACGATCGACCACTTCCAACATCCGCGCAACGTTGGTCGGCTGGCAGACGCCAGCGCGGTTGGTCGCATCGATGATCCGCCGACGGACACGATGGTTGAGATCTACGTCGCGCTCGACGCGGCCAATCGCGTCACGCGGGCGACCTTCCGCACGTTTGGGTGCAGCGCCTGTATTGCTGCCAGCAGCATGGCCACCGAGCTTCTCGTTGGCCGTGCCACGGCTCCCAGCGCGGCTGACCTGGATAGTGCGCTCGGTGGATTGCCTGCCGATAAGCGCTACTGCGTGGAGCTGGTCGCCCAGGCCGCGCAGCGCGCCTTCGTGCCGTCTGGCTAACGCGGTTGCTTAGCTGGTCGAGCCAGAGCCGCTGGTCGAGCCACCGCCGGATGACGAGCCACCGCCGGATGACGAGCCGCCCGGTGTGGCTGACGACTCGCTGCTAAAGCTGCTGTTGCCGCCGGCGCCGCCGCCGCCGCTGGAAAAGCCGCCGTACGTGGTTTCCTGGTCACTGCCCATGCCCAGCAGGTCGCGGCCGAACGACTGCCAGGCCCAATAGCCCGCGGCGCCGAAGGCCACGCCCATCAAGAACTGGAACATTCCGAATCCTCCAACCCGGGAAGGTATACGCCGCGCGAGCCTCTCCGTGCCCGCGTGACTTTCAGCCTACGCCAGGCTGCTCCGAAACGCCAGAAGTATCCCGTCTGGCACGTCCTCTGCGAGTTGAGCGTGCAATGTCGCAACCTTCATCAGCTGACCGTGCATCCAACGACCCGCTCGCCCAACGAGCCCAGGAGCTGGAAGCGCTGCGCCAGGCCGAGCACGACACCGCCTTCAGCGGCGATCAACGTGAAGAAACCGGCGAATCGAGCATCGTCTCCAACCATCCGGCCGACGTCGCCGATTTCACCTACCAACGTGAGCTGCAGCAATCCACACAGCATCTCCTCGAACGCGAGGCCGAACAGGTCCGCGAAGCGCTGCACGCACGCGACACCGGCGCCTACGGCACCTGCCGCAGATGCGGCCGCCAGATTTCGCCTGACCGCCTCGCCGCCCGACCCGAAGCCACTCTGTGCATCGATTGCCAGCGCCTGGTCGACTCAGGCCGCGCCACATAGCCACATAAAGGAAAGGGCCGCCTGTGGCCCACGCGGGGCGCCGCTCGCGGGCGCCGGTTAACTATCTCGCCAAACGTGCCGATACTCTCTAGCGAGATCAGGCCCGAGCATGACCCCCGCTGCTGCCAATCGCCACGTCGAGACCGACGACGCAGCGCTGCCGCACGCCCTTCCAGCCGTGCTCATCCCGCAGCCCGCTGCGTTACGACTACCGGTTCGCGTACCAGTCCTGGCTGATACTGGTGGGACAGTCCTGCGGGCGGAAGTCCTCGGCTCGAGCGCTGGCGTCTTGCTACTGCAAGGCCTTGATAGTGGCGCGCCGTTACCGGCCCTCGGCACAACGATCAAGCTTCGCTCGGAGTGGGATCGCCAGTTCATCCATGGCCGTATCGCCGCACACGGCGTCGCCGGACGGTTCCTGGTTTCGCTTGGCGAACGCGCCATCCGACGCTCGCGTCGCGTCCCCGTAGACCTGGCCGGCCTGGCGCGCAGCGCGGTTCTGGGCGGGAGCATTGAAGTCCGCGTGACCGATCTGAGCGCTGGCGGGGCGCGCGTCGCGGGCATCACGCTGCCGATCGGCAGTGAGGTTGGCTTGCAATTCACTCCGCCTGGCCAGGCCGAGCTGCTCAGCGTGTCAGGGTTCGTCGTGCGCATCATCGATGCTACCGACGTGCCAACCGTCGGTGTTGCCTTCCGCCTCGTGCAGCAGTCGATGGACATGTTGAGCCGCGCCTAGGAGTTCGGCGCCCCCTCTAGACTCGGGCACTTGCTGGCTGCCCGTCTTGCCGCACGCGCCCACCTTGCGTTGGCAGGGTGACCACAACCTGCACACCGCCGTCCGCCGGGAACTCAACGTCCAGAGTGCCGCCGTGCTGCGCGACCGTGTAGCGGCTCAAACGCATTCCTCGATCTACTGCGTTTCCAGCCAGCAACTGACGACGCAGCCGTTCTGAGACTGGCCGGCCGACATCACGCACTTCGAGGCGTGCCATACCAGCCAGCGGCCGACGTAGCTCGACATCGATCCAGCACCCGCGCGGGTTGCGCCGCATGGCACGCTCGAGCAGCACGCGCACCACGTCTTCGAGACGGTCCTGGTCGGCCAGCACGGTGAGTCCCTGCGGCAGAGCCACGTTGATCTTGCATGGCGTCTTCGCCGCGCGGATTGCGCTGACGACGCGGCTGACCAGGGGCACCAGGTTGACGCGCTCCTGGGCGAAGGTGAGGTTGCCCGCTTCGATTGCTAGACACGCCGTGACCTCATCGAGCAGCCGTTTAACTCGCGCGGTTCGCGCCCTGACGACAGCGGCCACGAGCGCTGCGCGCGTTGACGAGGCGCGCCCCTCCAGACGCCGGGTCGAACGTTGCAGCGCATTCAGCTGCCGCTGCAGGTCGGCCGCGCCGTCTTCGACTAGCCGCTGCTGCGTCTGCAATTTCTGCTCGATCGCGGTGCGAGCGGCGGCGGCTCGCCCGATCTCGAACATGTGCCCGCCAGGGCGACGGCGATCAGACGCGTCGCGCACCATGCCCATGACGTACTGCGCGCCGGCTGCTGGCCCGTTGGCAATAGGATCGAGTGCGGCCATCGACAACTCGACCGGGATCTCGTCGCCGACCTTGTTGAGCGCGGTGAGATCGAGTGTTTTCGCTGAATCGATAAGCGCGCCGCGGCCGCCGCGGCGGTACCACGACAGTCCGGCTTCGTGCAGGCGGACGATCGACGGCGGGATCAGCACTTCGACGAGCTGACCGACGATCTCGTCGCTCGACCAGCCGAACAGGCGCTCGGCAGCTGGATTCCACAGCGCAATTCGACCGGTACCCACGTCAGCCACGACGATCGCATCACGGGTGTGGACGAAGAGTTGGCCGAGCCCGACATCGGCCGGCCGCAGCCTCTCCTCGAGCTTTGGTGAACGACGACGATGAGGAACGATGCCGCCGCGTGAGGTCGCGGACGGGCGAGAGGGGCCGGC
>DASYKL010000309.1:0-3159 GCA_035995405.1 Chloroflexota bacterium | reverse complement strand
GGTGAAGCAGCGGCCGATGGCGCAGCGGCGGCAGCTGGCTTGGTTGGTGCCGGGGCCGCGGCCGGGGCTGTTGGTGCTGCTGGCTGCGATGGTTGCGAACAGGCCGCGAGTACACCAGCCGCCGTCGCACTCACAGCACCGAGCAAGAAAACACGACGCGAATGCGCGCGACGTGCAACTCCTTCGATGTCCATACCTACTCCTTTAACCCAGGTCATCGTACATCGTCAACGAATGGCCCAGGTGTTCGGACCTGAACCATGTCGTGGCGACCGCGACTGGCGCTACAGTGTCAGGAACCCCAGGTAGTCGGAAGCGGCTGCCGCGTTCGACGTTGGAGGAGGAGCACCCGATGTCAATGGATCGCTGGGATCCCTTCCGCGACATGATGACCGCTCGAGAGGCGATGGATCGGTGGCTGCAACAAAGCATCAGCGGCACGAACTCGCTGCTTGCCAATATCCGGCCCGAGTCGATCCCTATCGACCTGGTCGAGCATGACGATGCGTTCGAAGTACGGGCGGCGGTGCCGGGCGTCAAACCCGAGGATGTCGAGGTGACGGTCCAGGGTGAGCGCGTGATCGTTCGCGCGGAGTCGCGGGCTGCCGAAGAGAATCGCGCGGATACGTGGCTGATGCGGGAGCATCGGTACGGGACATTGCAGCGGTCGATCACGCTGCCGAGTCCGGTGAGCTCCGATGACGCCGAGGCGCGGATCGAAAACGGCGTGCTGACGTTGCGGTTGCCGAAGGCGCAGGTCGTTCGTTCGCGACGGATCAACGTGGCCGGGAGCTCGTCGGGGGCGACGAGTACGCCGGTTGGTCACACCCAGGTTGGTCCCGGTGGCGCTGTTGGCACGGTGAGCCAGGCTCAGGCCGGATTGCACGGCAGCCGCGACCATACGGCTGAGGGTGACAAGGTGACCGAGGAATCGCAGGAGTCGTTCCCAGCGAGCGACCCGCCGTCCTGGACCCCCGAGAAAGTCTGATCTGAGCTAAGTACACTGGCCCGGTGAGTATCTGGCTGCTCAAGACCGAACCGAACGACTTTAGCTTTGACGATCTCGTCGCACGCGGGGTGGAGCCCTGGGATGGTGTGGGCAACCCGACAGCGCTGCGCAATATGCGTTCGGCGCAGGCTGGGGAGACGGTAGTCATTTACCACACGGGTGACGAGCGGCAGGCGGTCGGACTCGGGACCGTCGAGCGGACCGCGTACCCCGATCCGAAGCGGAACGACGAGCGCTACATCGTGATCGACGTGCGGGCTGGGGCGCGACTACCGAAACCGGTGCGGCTGGATCAGATCAAGGCGGATGCGCGGTTTGTGGATAGCCCGCTGGTCAGGATCGGGCGGCTCTCGGTGGTGCCACTGACCGACGAACAGTACGCGGCGCTGCTCGAATTAGCTGGGATGTAGCGGCGGCTGGCAGCGCGGGCACCAGTAGGTCGGCCGATTGAGTGCTCCCTGGCGGCGCACACGGATGGGCGTTCCGCAGCGCAAGCACGGCTTGTTCAAGCGACCGTAGACCCAGACGCTGGAGCCGCGGGCAGCCTTATCGCCGCGGGTAGTGACGCGGTGGGGGTTGATCGACGAGCCCGTCGGCCGGTTCATCAGCAGCAGCCGCTGGGCGGTAGCGACAATGCTGCGTAACCGGTCGAGCGGAAGAGCAGAGACGGGCGTCCAGGGGTTGATCGACTCGACGAACAGGATCTCGCTTTTGAAGACGTTGCCCACACCGGCCATGAGGCGCTGATCGAGCAGCGCTTCGGCAATCTCGGCGTCGGGCCGGGTTTGCAGTCGGTCAAACGCAACCAAGGGGTCGAAATCGTCACGCAGCAGATCAGGTCCCAGCGTGACAATGGCGGGGTGCAGGTCGACCGCCCGCGCTTCCATCAGCTCGACGACGGGCGCGTTGAAGCAGACCACTACATGGTCGGGCACCTCGAGGACGACGCGTGCTTTCCAGGCCGGGATCTTCCACCGCTCGCCGGGAGCGTAGCGATGCCAGGTGCCGGCCATGCGCAGATGGGTATGTAAGGCCAGGCCGTTATCGAACGCGATCACCATGTGTTTTCCAAGCGGCTCGACCGACGTCACACGGGAGCCGACGACGCGCTGAATCTGCGGGCCAGGTGCGCGGGCCTGGGCTTTGAGGATCTGCTGGCCGACGAGGAGTGGCCGCAACGCCGCGGCCGTCTGAAAGATCGTGTCGCCTTCAGGCACTCCGCGCCTGGGGGTGGCTCAACCCCGGCACACGCAAGGTCAAGCCCAGGTATTCGCGCTGGAAGCCGGCTTGTTCGAGCAGCGGTCGCACGGGTGAGGACAGGACGGGTTCGCCATCGACGCGTTCGATGCTCAACTCGCGGCGAGTGGCGTTTTCGGCCAGCCGGCGCAAGGCAGGCAGCGCGTGAGGAGCGTACTGCTCGAACGCCGCCAAGGTGATCATGCCTTTGCGCGAGCGCTCGACGTACAGAGCCGGCTCGCCATCGACCAGGACGACGTAGGCGCCAGCGACGCGCTGAATCTTCGGACCGGTCGCTGATCTGGGCCATGGCAGCGTCGCGCCATAGGGATTGGCTGGATCGGCCGCGGCCAGGACCTGCACAATTGGCTCGTCGCCTGGAGCGCGTTCGGCGCGCAGCCGATCGACGGCACCCGGCAAAGCAAACTGGGCCGCACCCAGCCCTTCGACGAAGTAGCCGCGACGGATCTTGCCGGCCTCTTCCATCGCCCGCAACACCGGGTAGATGGCCGCGAAGCCACCAGACACGTTCTCGCCCAGGACCGACTCACGGGTTACGACGCCGTGTCGTTCGAGCAGTGACAGCGCTAGAGCATGTGACCGATCGGTGCCCATGCCGGCCTGTTGCACCGACGACCAGCGGCCGGCTGCTTCGGGTGGTCCGCTGCGGGTGAGCAGCGGTGGGCGACGAGATTTTGCTTTGCGCAGCAGCCGCAGACGCAGCGGCGTCAAGGTGTCGTTGGTGATTTCGCCGGACCAGACGAGATCCCAGAGTGCGTCGAGCACGGCGGTGTCGGTCGGTCCAGCAACGGCGGAGAAGATATCGCGGAAGAAGGACGCGCCATGGCCAGCAAGGTGCTCGCGGATGCGATCGTGGATCGGCTCGGTTGGCGGCTCTTCGGGAGACGTGGGGG
>DASYKL010000308.1:0-8087 GCA_035995405.1 Chloroflexota bacterium | reverse complement strand
GTAATGGGGCTCGTATGACTGCTGGCGTCTGCGCGACTCCGCCTCAAGCTGCTGCCAGGCGACATCGAACTCGGCCCGGTCGCGGGCAGGGTTGTACCGCTCCAGAAACGCGCGGTCGGCCTCGATTCCACCGGCGATCATCGCTTCACCAGTCTCCACAAATATTGGTCGCCGCTCCTCACCGTACGACTCCAGCAATCCGTCGCCGCCCCAACCGTCCAGGACAGCAGCCAGCTTCCACCCCAGATTGACCGCGTCTTCCAGGCCCGAGTTCAGCCCAAACCCGCCGTACGGCGGGTGGCTGTGACAGGCGTCACCTGCGATAAAGACATGACCGACGCGATACGTGCTGGCCACCGCGATACGGAGGTCCCAGAAGCCGACGTGGTCGAATTCCGCCGGGAACGAGAACCCAGCCGCGCGCTGAATCAAACCGTGAAAGTCGTAATTGTCAACCGTGGTATCGCGCGGCACCGGCGCATGAAAGAACCAGCCTTCACCGACGTCGATACGGCCAAAAAACTGCCAGTAGCCGTTCAGGTCCGGATGGAGTACGCGATACGTCGTCCGTTCCGGGAAACGCTTCAAGCCCTCGTGCAGCTCGCGCGAACGAAAGACAGCCAGCACCATTTTGGCATCGAAGTCCGCCCCACCGCGATCGATGCCGAGCTGCTCGCGGACGCCTGAGCGCGCGCCGTCACAGCCGACGAGGTAGTCTGCTTCGAGGATCTGCTCGGTGTCCGACTCGGCCTCCGACGTGACGGTGACGCGGACGCCAGACTCGTCCTGAACCATCGTGCTGAAGGACCAGCCGAACAGGCAGTCGACGTTGGGCAGGTCGGCCAGACGGGTTCGCAGGACCTCTTCGGTCAGGTATTGCGGTAGGCGGTCGTTTTCCTGAAAGTAGTAAGAGCGCACTAGCTCGCGACCCGCCGGGGCGAACCAGTAGTCGCTCATCAGGTCACCGTAGGCGGTCACACCACCGATCGGATAGCCAGGCGGCAGCAGTCGCGCCGCGCGGAGCTCATCGACGACGCCCCAGAAGTAGAAGTGCTCCAGCGTGCGTTGGGTCAGATTCTGGCCCTTCGGAATCCGCTGCGGCGTCAACCGGCGTTCGACCACGGCGCACGAGAGACCGCGCAGCCCCAGATCTACAGCAAGGGCAACTCCAACGGGCCCACCGCCCACAATGATCACCTGGTAGCGTCGTGGCACGCGCACCTCCCTATGGTCGGCTCAATGGTAGCCAGTGGCTCGGTCGCGCCGTCTTGGCGTCTACACTGGCCGTTTACACTGGCAAGAACATGGCTGTTCGGCAACGCTTTCGTCTCGACAACAAGACGGCGTTCGTCACCGGCGGCGCATCGGGTATCGGCGCGGCGACCGTTCGAGCATTTGCCGAACAGGGCGCCAACGTCGTCATCGGCGACGTCAACCAAACTGCCGGCACCGCACTGGCCGAACAATTGGGTGCCGCGACCCGTTTCGAGCGGCTCGACGTCACGGACGCCGAAAGCTGCCAGGCAGGCATCGCGGTGTGTGTCAGTACGTTCGGACGTCTCGACGTCCTGGTCAACTGCGCTGGCATCGGACTGGTCGGCAACGTCCAGGAGACCCAGCGACAGGATTGGGACAGGCTGCTCGCGGTCAACGTGACTGGTGTTTTCCTGTGCTCGCAAGCCGGCGTCAACGCCATGCTGTCGCAGCGCCCGTCAGGCGGCGTGGTCATCAACATTGCCTCGGTCGCGGCACTGGTCGGCATTGAGCGCCGCTTTGCCTACTCCGCGACCAAGGGTGCGGTGTTGGCGATGACCCGCCAGATGGCTATTGATTATGTCCAGTCGGGCATTCGCTGCAATGCGATCTGTCCGGGGACTGTCTACTCGCCGTTCGTCGAGGCGTATCTCGATCGCTTTCACCAGGGCAACAAGGCTGAGGTGATCGAGCAGCTGCACGCGCGGCAGCCTCTCGGGCGGATGGGCAAACCAGAGGAAATCGCCGATATGGCGGTGTACCTGGCATCTGACGAAGCCGCGTTCATGACCGGTTCAGGTGTGGTGATCGACGGCGGCCTGACGGCGCGCTGAGGCCCGCAGCGGCGGAACACATTCTGCGGACGAGGGCAACACGAGGCTATTGTGAGCTCTACACCGCTGTTTCCCGTTTCGCCGCTCGAGCGCGTGAGCGAAGGCATGACTGTCGTCGACGAAGAAGGCAACCGCCTGGGGCGAGTTGGGCGCATCTTCCTGGGGTATCCGGACGCCGTTGAGCCGAGTATTGATGTCTCAACTCCGGATGCGGTCGGGCTGATCGTTGCACCTCTGGAGAACCCGGGCGGAACCACTTCCGTCGGCGCCGCCGTGCCCTACGTCGTTCGCCACCTGCAAAACGATCCAGACCTACCAGACGAGCTACGCCAGGAGCTCCTGCGCGCCGGCTACATCGAGCTCGACACCCCAGGACGACGCGGCGCAGCACGCTACATCCACGGCGACCAGGTCATCGACGTCACCGACGACGTCGTGCGGGTGAGGCGCCGGCCATAGAGGCAGGTACCCTGTGGCCAATGCAAATTGGCGCCGTAGTGCGATTGGGACCCGTTCCCGAAGGCGCGGATCCGCCGCGCTTCAGTGCCATCCAGGACATGGCCCGCCGGATCGAAGCTGTCGGGCTTGACTCCATCTGGGTCTATGACCACCTGCTCTACCGTTGGCCAGGCCGGCCGGCAGACGGCATCTGGGAAAGCTGGACAACATTGTCCGCCCTCGCCGTGGCAACCCAGCGCGTCGAACTTGGAACACTCGTCCTGTGCTCGCAATTTCGCAATCCGGCGCTGCTCGCCAAAATGGCCAGCACGCTCGACGAAATCAGCGCTGGACGGCTGATCCTGGGCCTTGGCGCAGGCTGGCACCAGCCGGAATTCGACGCATTCGGCATTCCCTTCGATCACCGCGTCAGCCGTTTCGACGAAGCGCTCCAGATCATCGGCCCGCTCTTGCGGAGCGGTCGGGTTGACTTCTCGGGCACCTACTACGCCGCCCACGACTGCGAGCTGATTCCCCGCGGACCCCGCCCGGCCGGACCGCCACTGCTGCTGGCGGGCAGCGGACCACGCATGCTGCGCCTGATCGCGCGCCACGCCGACAGCTGGAATAGCGCCTGGCACCCGACACCGCAAGCCGCCCAACCGAGCATCGAGCGGATGCGCGCCGCATGCGAAGCAGAGGGTCGCGACCCAGCAACGCTTGGGCTGACGGTTTCCGTACCGCTGTCGTATCCTGACCTGGGGCCGCACGGCTCGCGCAGCCAATACCTGACCGGCTCGCCTGAAGCCATTGCCGAAACGCTGCACGGCTTTGCTGAGCTCGGCACCCAACACCTGATGGTGGAGTTCTGGCCGTATACCGTTCAAGCGCTGGACCGCTTCGCCACAGCTGTCCAGGCTTACCATGGAGCACGAGGATGAGCGAGACGGACCCGCAGGCAACCTGTAGCCACTTGAATCAGATCAAAAATGTGCGGCCGCGGACGCCCGCCGGCTGCGAGGAGTGCCTGGCCCATGGCGGCCATTGGGTCCACCTGCGCCTGTGCCTGAGCTGCGGCCACGTCGGCTGTTGCGACAACTCGCCAGGCAAGCACGCGACAGGTCATTATCACCAGACGCAGGATCCGCTGATCCAGTCCTTCGAGCATGGCGAAGACTGGGGCTGGTGCTACCCCGACGAGCTGTTCATCGAACCGGCGCCATTACCAGCCGCGCGCCGCTAACACCTGGTGCAGCACACTCGCCAGCTACACTTCACGTCGACATTCTCCAGGGTGCGAAGGTGTTTTTCACATCGCGCACAGACGGCGCCAGCGCTGGAAAGTGACGCGTGAGAACCGCCGCCATCGTGCTGTCGGCGATCCATTGCAGACCGGCCGCGGTGTAGGTCTGCGCGTTGAAATGGGTGGTGAAGAAACGATCGCTGTTGAGGCGTCGTGATGCCATCAATGTGAAAATGCGAAAGGCAGTGTCGCTGAAGCCAAATCCGGCCGGCAGCGGCTCGGCGTACAGGCCGACCGACAGGTCGACCCGCTCCAGGTCGTTGTCATACACGCGGCGCAGCTCAGCGACCCATTCAGGATCATCTGAAAGCTCGTCGAACGAGGTCAACGCCGGGCGGTGGACGTAGCGTCGAAAGGCGTTGTAGCGCGGCACACCACGCTCGCGCGAGCGCAGGATGTCGATTGCCGCAAGGTCGATGAGGGTGCCATCTGGAGCCTGTCGCTGGCGCAGCGAGTTGGGAAAATTGTGCAGCGTGATGGCGCCCGGATGCATCGTGCCAAACGAATACAGCGCGTCCACCGGCGGTACATGGCGCAGAAACTCGCGTGCGTGTCGGTCGGCGATAGCCGCAAACTGGGGTTCGCTGAGCAGCGCGTTGTCGTGCACCGCTCGGAAGCTGTAGGTATCTGGCAGCAGTTGATGCATGCGGTAGACAGCGACGAACTCCTCGGTCATGGCGTACGGCACGCCAAAATGGTCAGTGCGGCCACCAACGATCCCGCTCACCACCTCGTCGTCGACCAGTCGGCCGAAGAAACGGTGCAGCCGTTCGCCCTCGAGGCCCCACCAGTTTGCTCGCGCGGCGATTACAGTCGCCGGGCGATTCAGGATGGCCGGGGTCCATTCCACCGTGTGAATCTTGGCCAGCAGGGCCGCCACAATCAGGCGTGCCGTCTGGAATAACCGCTCGTCGGTCCAGTTGGGATACTCGATCGTCAGCCGATCGCACACGGCGTTGTGCTCCAGGCTGAACAAGCCGTGCAACAGGCTCAGTCCGACCCACCAGTTCCCTTGTACGCCCGTGATGTCTGTCCCGGTGTGCTGGTCGATTGGCAGCAGGCCATCGGCAGCAATAGTGAGTTTTCCATGACTGCCGGAGCGAAACTGCATCTGGCTGGTACGGTCGCTGCCGTAGATCTGTGAGGCGTCCCACCAGTGTGTCACCACATTGGCGAATGTCGGCGGTCCGTCCATCGCATGCGTCGAATGCGGGTCGCGCCTGGTCCGCCGGATGCGCATTGGCCGCTGTGGCCAAAGGTCATTCGGATCGAGGGCGATCTCCCAGGGCTGCTCCCTGACGTTCTTGCCATGGCTGAACCAGTCGTGAACCATGAATTGCAGCCAGGCTGCCGCGAGCAGGTTCAGCGTAGTGGCCGGAATGAACGCTCGGCGGGCCAGCAGCTCATTGCTGATCGTGCGCGGATTTGGCGATAGCATGTCCGGTGCGGACTCCACGAACGTCGCGTGGAGCGGGACGTTGCGTCCGAAGCGTGTTTGCGCTGCGCCCATGGCCGGATCAGCCAGGTCATTGAACGTCCCGCCAGCGGTCCGAGCCGTCAAGAATGCCTCATCCGCGGGTCGTTCGGGCATCGTTGCGCTGCGATACGCCGGCGTGGTCGTGTCGTACAGGTTGTGCTGCCGCATCCGGCTGCGCATGGCAGCCAGCACCGCGAGGGCCAATGGCAGCGGCAGACGCTGCCAGCCCAAAGCTCGATCGACAACCTCCGCCAGGTGAACGAGCCAGCCGACGTCGCTCACCTCAGGCCAGGCGGGCTTTCACTTCGGCAATCGACAGCGTTGACCAGTACTGGGTCACGCTGGCCGCGGAGACGAACGTGCGGGGCAGCATGCGCTCCACGTACAGCCGGCCAGCCAGGTGATCGATTTCGTGCTGCAGAATGCGGGCGTACCAACCGTTTGCCAATCGATCGAACGTTCTGCCGGATCGATCCAGCGCCTGAACTCGCACGCGGCGAGCCCGCGGCACGATAGCTCGATAGCCGTCGACACTCAAGCAGCCTTCGAAAAATTCGGCTGGCGTCGCATCCTCGATGATCAGCGTCGGATTCACCAGGACGTGCGGCGCGATCGGCAGGCGTTCTTGTTCAGCGAGCAGGTCAGGTGGGACGGCAACGTGGTATTCCGGCGGATCCTCGATCACTACCAGCTGCAGACCGACGCCGACTTGCGGCGCCGCCAGGCCGACGCCCGTTCCCTTCAGTGTGGCAAACATGAAGTCGATCAGGCGCTGCATGTCGGCTGACTCGAGCTCCGATCGCTCGACCGCCCGCGCCGGTCGGTGCAGCACAGCAGCGCCGGCTTGTTCGATGCGCAGGCGTAGTGGCGACTCTTCGGGCATGTTCAGCGAGGGTCAGGATATCCTGGCTCGGACGTGGGGGCAGCGGTCGTAGAAGCAGGAGCGGTGCGGGTGCCAATCCCCGCGCTGATCCGTCGCAATACGCTGTTGCTGGCGTTGTCGCAGGCGTTCACCGGTGCCGGCATGGGCCTGGTCTATTCGATCGGGCCATTGATGATCATTGCCGTATCGGGTTCGGCTGCTCTCTCCGGGTTGTCGGTGACGTTGATGGGCGTCAGCCGTTTCGTGATCGCCTACCCCGTGGGCCGGCTGACCGATGCGCGAGGCCGCAAACCGGCGATGATGGTCGGCCTGGCGTGTGCCCTGATTGGCGCGGTCATCGTCGGACTGGCCACGATCGGGGCCATCTTCCCCTTGCTCATCGCCGGCTTGCTCGTCTTCGGGATGGGCATGAATGCGGCGCAGCAGCTGCGTGTCGCGGCTGCCGACATGTATCCCTCCAGCCGCCGCGCGGAAGGGCTCGGTTACGTGCTGACTGGGTCGCTGGTCGGCGTCGTGGTCAGTCCATCGCTGGTGACGCTGGCGCAGACCGTCTCCGGTGGCCTGGGAGTCGATCCTCTTGGCGTGCCGTGGTTGCTACTGCCGCTGCTCATCCTGCCGGGCATGTTGTTCGTGTCATGGGTCCGCCCCGATCCGAAGGTGATCGCGCAGCGTCTGGCGGAGTACTACCCGGGCTATGCGCCGCCCGAGCCGACAAGCCTGACTGGTCAGACTGGCCCGCGGGACTCCTTCAGCTTGAGTGCGTTTCTGTCAAACGATGCCCGACGTCTGGCCGTGTTCGCCAACCTCGGCGCACAAGGCAGCATGGCCATCGTGATGATTAGTAGCTCGCTGCTGCTGCACCAGCACGGCAGCACCCTGCCCGAGATCGCCGCGTCGTCAGCGCTGCACAGCTTTGGCATGTGGGCCTTTGCCCTGCCGTTGGGCCGACTGGCCGATCGCCTGGGTCGCCGCCCGGTCTTGCTCCTCGGCGGCGCAACCGCCACTGCGGGCGCGTTCATCGCCACCCAGACAAACGACTACTGGACGATTACGGCCGGGGCGTTCCTCGTCGGCGTCGGCTGGTGCGCGTCCAACGTCGCGACCACCGTCGTCATCGCAGATACAACCGTCGCTGCTGTCCGCGGGCGGGCGGTAGGGTTCAACGACAGCATGACCGCCGCCGCCAACATCCTGGTCCCACTCGTCGCCGGACCTATGGGCGCTCTATTTGGCATACCGTCGACTGGCCTGCTGGCGGTGGCACTCATGCTCGGGCCATTGCTCATGTTGTTGACGCTCGATGAGCCGGAGCCCGGTGTCTACCGCCAGCGCGTCACGTCTTCGGTGAGTCCGGCTGTGGACTGAGCAGCGCCGCTAGCAATTGCTCGCGGTGCGCGGCGGCGGACTCCAGCGGCAGCGCGATGCACTGACGCAGCGTCATGGGGCCGGTCTCTCCATGGATCCCGACGCGCTCCAGCGCAGAAGCTGGCAGCGTGTCCACCAGCGCGGCGAAGTCTTCCGACGCCTCGGCGAAGCGATCGAGCAGATCGTCTACGGCGGCATCCTGGTACCCCTGCTCGCGGACGTACGCGTCCTGGTCATAGCCTGGGAGCATCGGCTGGTCTTCCAGGGCAATGCGTTGGACCCGGCCGCGCCAGGCCCGCATCTTGTCGATCATGTGGCCGAGGACTTCGATCGCCGACCACTCGCCGGGCGCTGGACGGTGGCGCACCGCAACATCATCCGCGCCACTGAGTGCGGCCCGGAAGTCGGTCGGCAGCGCGCGCAGCGCAACCGCGAAGGTACGCCCTGTCACGTCCGCGAGCCGCGGTCGACCGGGTAGCCTTCACGCTTCCAGTACTCCAGGCCGCCGATCAACTCTTTAACCTGGAAGCCGAG
>DASYKL010000307.1:0-5136 GCA_035995405.1 Chloroflexota bacterium | reverse complement strand
GGTTGAAGCCGATCAGCATCAACCAGAAGTGCCACGCCGCCAGGGCTTCGCTGTACAGCCGCCCCGTGATCTTGGGGAACCAGTAGTAGGAGCCGGCGAAGATGGCGAACACGCTGCCACCAAACAGCACGTAGTGCAGGTGGGCGACGATGAAGTAGGTGTCGTGCAGCTCGTAGTCGACTGGCACGACCGCGGAATAGACACCGCTGATACCGCCAATGACGAACATGGTCAAGAAGCCCAGCGCGAACAACAGCGGTGCCTTGAACTGCAGGTGGCCGCCCCACAGCGTGCCTGCCCAGTTGAAGATCTTGATGCCCGTGGGAATGGCGATCAGCATCGTCATCAGCATGAAAAAGCTCTGGCTAATGACTGGCAGGCCGACAGTAAACATGTGGTGGGCCCAGACCAGAAAGCCGAGCACGCCGATCGCCGCGGTCGAATAGGCAACAGCCTTGTAGCCGAAGATTGGCTTGCGGCTGAAGACCTGCAGAATTTCGGAGATGAGGCCGAAGTACGGCAGAATCATGATGTAGACAGCTGGGTGCGAATAGAACCAGAAGCCGTGCTGGTACCCGAGCACGTCGCCACCGCCAGCAGGATCGAAGAAGTGCGTCCCGAAGTGGCGATCAGCCAGCACCATTAAGAGTGCGGCGGCCAGGGCGGGCGTCGCGATCAGCTGGATAAACGACGTGGTCAGCATGGCCCACACGAACAGCGGCAGACGATGCATGGTCATGCCAGGCGTGCGCATGTTCAGGATGGTGACCAGGAAGTTCATCGCACCGAGGATCGACGAGCTGCCTAGGATGAACACGCCGATCAGCCACAGGCTCTGGCCGAATGGACCATGGGTACTCAATGGCGGGTAGGACGTCCAACCGGCATCGGCGGCACCCGTCGCGAAGCGCTGGGTCGGATCAGGAAAGAAGAACCCGGACAAGATCAAAAGCCCAGCCGGCGGCACCATCCAGAAGGACAGCGCGTTGATCTTGGGGAACGCCATATCGCGCGCGCCGATCATCAGCGGCACGAAGTAATTGCCGAGCCCGCCGACGCCAAACGGGATGACGAACAGGAAAATCATGACCGAGGCGTGGGTGGTGAATATCTGGTTGTAGAGCTCGCCCGAGAACGGCGGAGATTCAGGTAGGGCCAGCTGGAGGCGCACCAGCAAGGCCGCAAACCCGCCCAGGAAGAAGAAGATGATCGTCGAGACGAGATACAGGATGCCGATCTTCTTGTGATCCGGAGTGGTCAGCCAATCGCCTATACCACGCCGCTGCAGACCGAACAGCCCGTGGCTGGGCGTGGCGCTGGCCGGGCGCGCAACAACAACGGGTGCGGCGGTAGTCGCCATCGTCAGATTCTCACAGCTCCTGACTACTTCAACGTCTCGAGGAAGGCGACAATCTTCGTCGCCTCATCATCTGTCAAACCAAGGTTGGGCATCTGCGTGCCTGGCTTGAGGGCTGGCGGATTCAACAGCCATTTCTTGAGGTCATCCGGGTTGTTGTTCGGCACTACGCCGCCGGCGATGCGGGTGCGGGAGGCAACCCCCGCCAGACTCGGACCGATTGTGCCGACAGCTCCCTGAATGCCAGGAATGGTGTGGCAGCCGCCGCACCCTTTTTGGGCCACGAGCTGTTGACCCGCGGCGACGAGTGCCGGATCGGGAGCGCCGCCTGCCGGCACCTGGATGGGCGCGGCTGGCAGCGGTGTGACTGGGGCGCTGGGCGCTGGCGACGCAGCGGGCGAAGCCGACGGCTTGCTGGCCACGCCAGGCGAGGGCAGCGGTGAAGCGGTCGTACCCGTATTGGGCTGCGGCGCAGGCGAAGCAGCCGCAGCAGGCGCGGCCGGCGCCGCACCGGGCGGAGCCGATTGCTGTTGCAGCCATTGTTGAAAGTCAGTCTGGCTGAGCGCCGTTACGCGGAACTGCATGCCTGCGTGCCCGGCGCCGCACAGTTCGGCGCAGACGCCGCGGAACTCGCCAGTCTGCTTGGCTTTAAAGGTGATGCGATTGACCCGCCCGGGGTTCGCGTCGATTTTGCCGTACAGGTCAGGCACCCAGAAGCTGTGAATGACATCGGTTGACGTCACGTCGAAGATGAGCGGCGTGCCGATCGGAATATGGAGATCGTTGGTCGTCTTGACCCCGGACGAGCCATAGCCGAATTGCCACTGAAACTGGCTGCCGGTAACGCTGATGCGCAGCGTGTTGGGGTCGGTCGGCAGTTGGCTCAGGTCGCCCAGGCGGCTGACCGTGATGCCAAAAAGGCCGATCAAGATGAGGGCTGGAACCGTTGCCCACATGACCTCGAGGCGGGTGTTGCCATGGATCTGCGGCGGCTCGTGGAGCGGCAGCGGTGCGCGGCGACGAAAGCGCAAGCTGGAATAGATCAGCAGCCCCTCGACCAGCACGAAGACGATCACCGCCAGCACGAGCGTGAACCAGAAGAGCTGGCTCAGCACCTCGGCACTGTCTGAAGCAGGTGCGACGACCCACGGCTGAGCAGCGGCGGATGATGGGCTGGCCAGCAAGGTAAGGGCCAGCGGGGCGGCGAGCAGCACGCGACGCATCAACAGCTACCGATGATGATAGCGACCGAGCGCCGAATCTCGCGGGGCGCCATGTGAGCGCCGGGCGCGTACCAGTAGTAGACTCCCGACGGGCCCAGTATGGAATCCAAGGGCGCGCTGCTCCGTCTTGCGATCCCGATGCTCGCGCTGAAGGTCTGGTTCGCCATCCTGCTCCTGACGTACGCGCCGACGCGCGACACCATGCTGTGGATCGCGGCCACCCACTGGCCGCTGATGATCATCGTTGCTCTGCTTCTCGGACCAGGCATCGCGACCTATCGCCTGGTCCGTGCGCGGGCGCGTCGGGAACGTTTTCGACGCGCGGAGTTCAAAGTTGAGCCTCAGTGCTCGGCCTTATGGGACACGTTGTCTCGGCTCGAAGGCGAGTGATCCGACTCCGAGATCACCAGCGCTCCAATCCCGATCGCGAAAATTCCGAGGGTGGCGGCGATGACCGCCGCGCCGATTTTGATGGGACCGATATCTACTTGTGACTTGCCGAGCTGGAGCAATCCTTCGCCCAAAGTGACGATCACCGCGGCAATCACGATCATCAAGAACGGCGGGATGAGGAACGGCATCACGTTGTGTGTGAACGGATCCAGGTCCATCTCGTCGAGTGGTTCGGACTCTGTCTGCGGCAACCCCGCAAACGAGCCGACGATGCCGCCAACCGCGCCGCCAGCCAGAATACCGCCGACAGCCAGCGCGACCTGCCAGCCGCCGAAGTCGACATTCGGCAATGTCGGCGGCAGGACGACCGCCATCATGATGCCGACCGCTGCGCCGATAAACGCGCCGAACAGGATGCCCGCTGCGCCCAGGTCCTCGGAGTGCTCGATGGCGCGTTGCTCCAGCGGCTCTTCGTAGGCCAGGTCTTCGCCCAGCGCGGGTTCATCAGACGAGGCGTCGTACAGCTGGCCGAGCGTAAAACCATAGATCAGGTGCAGGATGAGGTTGCCGACGGGCACCAGTGGACCTGCTGAAAAAGCCCAATCGAGCACATTGAATAGGGCAGCCGGCAACAGGATCAGCAGTGAGAAGATCCACGGCAGCAGGGCGAACCGTATGCCACGTGCCCAACCGGGACCATTGCCAATCCACCAGCGGAGGGACGGGTTCCATTCGATAAAGCGGGCGTAGACGAGTGCCCAGATCAGACCAAGCACGACGTGCAGGATCAGCGCAATGGCTGGCCGACCGCTGCTGAAGCCGACTACCTCGTTGTGCGTCAGCAGCCACAGCCAACGCCGTACCAGGTCACCCTGCGAATCGGCGATGCCATTGGCCAGCACGTAGGCCACCATCAGCACGCCAGTCGACGTACCGATTGCCACGAAGCCAGCGATGATCGCGTCGGCGAACCAGCGCCGACGCGCTGTGCGTTCGACGCTCGCGGCGGAAGCCGTCACCATGTGTGGTCTCCAGACGTCATCAGCGTGCAACCCCGACGGGTCGCCGGTTGACCGCTTCCTCGCGACTCGCCCAGAGGAAGAAAACGATGCCCGTTGCAATCAGAAAAAACATGCCCGTGCCAACCCACATCAGCAAGCCGCCCAGTTGCTGGTCTTCCAACGCCGACAGTGAGGTGACGCGGGGCGCCAGCACATAGGTTGGATACGACGGGCTCCCAGTCGCTGAAAGCAGCGCCCCGAGAAGCGATGCAGGCACCGTCTGCAAGAACAGATACAGCACCTGACCCAGCGCGGGGTAGGGCGCGGCGACGTCCGGCAGGGGGCTCAAGACGGGCATCCACATCAGCATAGCCGTGCCGACAAAGACCAGGTGCTCCAGCGCGTGCAGCGGCTCGACGGCCAGCGTCAACTCGTAAAACGACGGCACGTGAGCCAGTGCAAACGCCACGTTGAAGCCAAAGAAAGCGATCAAGGGGTGTCGGGCGCGCCGTACGACGCCCGTCAGGTGTGCAGCGCGGAGCGTCGCGCGCAGGAGCCAGCCAGGCGTGCCGATCAGCAGCAGCGGCGCGGCGATCAGCGTCAGCAGCAGGTGCTGAATCATGTGCGCCGTGAACAGGTACTCGTCCGCGAGCGTGTCGAGCGGGGTGGCCAAGGCGATCAGCATCACCGCGACGGCGCTGCTGAACGCGATCTCGCGGCCGCGCGACACAGGGACAGCTTTCGCAAAGCGATTGCGATAGGGGCCAACGCACAGCAGATAGACGGCCTCCAGGCCAATCAATCCGGCGACAACGCTCGGCGGCGGCATGTAGGTCACAGGCAACACCGAGCCTGTCTAGCCGTGGTGAATCGGAGCTGGATATTGGCCGAACAGGAAGATCAAGGCGGTGATAACTGATGCTCCAACCGCCAGGCCGAAGCCGAAGACCCCCGTAAAGAGAGGGTGATCGAAGCGCAGGTGCATGTAGAAGCCGACGACGAGGACGAACTTCAGCGCCGAGAGCACGAGCAGAATCGGCACCAGCGCAGGCCGCAGAAACTCCTGCGTATAGGCCCATACTTCGGTGAGGGTGATGGCGGCCAGGACGACGCCGATGAGTGTGTACGTCTTCGGGCCCGGGTGGGCGTGCTCTAACTCGCT
>DASYKL010000306.1:0-3505 GCA_035995405.1 Chloroflexota bacterium | reverse complement strand
TCCTGTGCAACGCGGGTGGCGTCACCGTCAGCTATTTCGAGTGGGTCCAGGACCGCGAAGAGTTCTTCTGGAGCATCGACGAGATCAACGCGCGGCTGCGACGCATCTTGGTCCGCGCCTTCGAAGACGTGCACCGCACGTCGGTGGAGCACGATGTTGATTTGCGTCGGGCGGCCTACATGCTGTCAGTGAGTCGCGTCGCCGAAGCGACTTTGACCCGCGGCTTTTACCCGTAAGCAGTGCCGCATGTGGCGCCCTCATCGAGGGTGTAGACAAAGCGCTGGTTGAGGCCGGCTGGCACGATTTCTTCGAGCGTCATGCGTGCGCGCAGGGCGTCGAGAACCGGCCGCGGCCATTTGTGGGCGGCCTCGGCGTCGGGCAGCTCGAGCGGATAGCCGAGCACCAGCAGGCCGATCTCGCCGCGGCAGATGCGCTCGACGACGGGCGTCGGATCCCAGTGCCCATCGAGATACAGCAGCTGGTAGAGCACAGGCTCGAGGACGATCGGGTGATCGGTCAGCACGGCGACGTCGAGCGGATCGGCGATGACGTCGCCTGGCTCTGAACGCACCAGGTCGATGATGCGCTCGAATCCGGCGCGGGCTGCTGCCGTCGGGCGGACAAGGCTCGGTTGGCGTATGACCTGGCCGCCGATCAGGTAGAGCGCAAAGACGGCATTGGCGACGATCGCCAGACGCAGTGGCCCGCCCCGGCCGCGCTCGCGTTCGTGCAATGTGAGCGCTACCAGCACCGCCGTGAACGCCGCGAGCAGCAGCCAGTAGTTGGCGTCGGCGCCTTCCTTGGCCAGGCCGAGGACCGGGATGAAGGCCAGCAGCCAGGCGCCAGTCAGCAAGTCGGTGACGGCGATGTCCGGGCGACGTCGCAGGCGGGGCGCGACGTAGACGACGGCGATGAGTAACGGCGCAGTCTGAAAGACGGCCAGCAGCAACAGGTTGAAGCTGAGCGCCTCGGGCGTCAGTTGATTCAAGTTAGCCAGGACCGTGTTTTCCCAGAAGGCGCCCGTCGAGAGCTGCAATCCGAGACACACACTCACGACGCTGACAGCGACGATCGCGCCGAACAGGACCGCGTGCTGACGACGGCGCGTCGCGGCGAGCCAGATGACGCCGCCCAGGGCCGGCCCGAACAATGTTTGTTTGGTCAGCATCGCCAGCGCTGCCAGGACGGCGGCGAGCCAGATGTGGCGACGGCTGGTGCCGCCGTCGAGCACGGCCACAGTGCCGAGGGCAAGCGCCACACCGAGCACGTCTTCCTTGTACGAGCCGAACCACGGGATCGGCCCGGGCAAGCCCAGACCGAGAAACAGCAAGCACGCCAGCAGCGTGGCGTGGCGTGATCGGGTGCGGCGCCAGGTCAGGCAGCCGACCACGGCAACAGCGAGCAGCCCAGCCACAAACGACAGCGCCCGACCAGGACCAAAACCTGGGCCGAACAGGACGCGCAGTCCAGCCGCCGCGGCGTAGTACAGCGGCGTGTAGGCAGCCACGCTGTACGGCGCCTGGTCGATCGGCTGATAAAGCGGCTGGCCGTCGAGAATGCGCGCGGCGTGGCCATAGAGGATGGCTTCGCCATAGCGCAGCTCGTCGGGTCGGAGGATCATCGCCAGTCCGAAGCCGAGGTTTCCCAGCGCCGCGACGGCGAGCGTCCCGAGCAACAGCCAACGCAGCACCATGCGCCGCGGCAAGCGTGCCACATCTGGGGGTTGGGAGCTGGGAGTTGGGAGTTGGGGAGTTGCGGGTGGTTCGTTTACTAGATTCGCGTTACGTTTGCCGATGATCGGTCCATGTCCTCTGCTGCGACCATCGCGCGCGCTACCGAGACGGCCAGCACCGCGTCCTGGACCAGACTCGCTTTTGGTTCGCTCCTGCTCAGCCTGCTGTTCGGCGCCTTTTTCTGGCTGCCGTTCGCTCATTTGTGGGGCACGCTGCCGGCGCCGACCGCTGACCCGCTCATGGGCGCGCCCGAGCAGCCGTCGTGGATCACGTCCTTGGCGATCGCCGTCATCTTTGGCATGCCGAGCCTGGTGCCGTTTGCGCTACTCCGTCGCCCCATCCCGTGGGTCACGCCGCTCGCCGGGCTGGCGCTTGTCGGCGTCGTTGGATTGATCGTGCTGCCGGCGCTAGTCGGCCTGGCCACGTACCCGTGCTGCACGAGCGATGTGCTCGACTACGTCAATCGCCAGCGCCTGTGGACGGTCTATGGCGGCAACCCCTTCGAGGTGGTGCCGAACGATCACCCGGAAGACTGGTCGTATTACTTCGCTCTGTTCAGAGACCGTGTCTTTGGCTACGGCCCGTTGTGGTGGTTCATCGCCCGAGCGTTCACCCAGTTTGCGCAGACCCTCGACCAATACCTGATCGGCTTCAAGATCCTGGCGGCGGCGTGCTTCGCCGCTTCGCTCGGCTTGATATGGCAGCTGAGTCCGCCAGCGCGGCGTGTCCAGAACGCGGTGTTTTTCGCCTGGAATCCGATCATCCTGATCGATGGTGTGCTGCGCCTGCACAACGACCTGCTGACGGTCCCGTTGCTGCTGCTGGCGCTGTGGTTGTGGCAGCGCCGCTCGGCCACCGCGTTACCTACGGTCGCACTGGGCGCGCTGATCAAACTGACGGTCGCGCCGCTGGCTGTGCTCATCGCCGTCGACTGGCTCGCCAGGCGGCAACGGCTCCGATTGGTCATCGGCGGTGTGGCGAGCGTGCTGGCGGCGGTCAGCCTGTACAGCCCGTTCTGGGTCGGCCTGAGTACGCTGCAGCCGATGCTGGTGCAGGCCAACCGCGCCCAGTGGTCGATCGGCGCGGTGCTGCTGCGTCTGCTCGCGCCCGTGCTGGGCGACTCTGCTAACCCGGTGGTTCGTGTGGTCCTCGCGCTCGGCGGCCTGGGCCTGCTGGTCGTGCTGCTGTGGCGAGTGGCGGCAGAGTCGCGCGCCCGAGGGCTGACGACCGCCAGCCTGGCCGGCTATGGCGCACTCGCGTTGCTGGTCGGTTTGTTGTCGACGCCGCTGGCATTTTATTCGCATTACCTGTCGCCGGTGATCGCCTTGGCGGCGCTGGCCGCGGACAATCGTGTGCGCGGCCTGGTGCTGGCGCTGTCATTTGGCGCGCTGGTCAATGCGGTGCTTGGCGTCGATCAGTTCATGGGCGGCCCACAGGGCGATCTGCTTGACGTAATCGGTAACGTGGTGCTGCTCGCCGCGGTGATGGTCGGCCTGGTCCGTTTTCGGCGGCCCGCGCAGGTCGCGCGGGTGCTCGGCTGAACGTGCTCGCGTTGCGGTACGCCGATCGGCGATGAGGCGGCGCATCGTTGAGCGCGGCGGTCAGTGGGCCTGTCTGGCCGTGGCGCTGCTGAGCAGTCCGTTTGCGGTTTACGATCTCATCCGCTGGGCGCGGCTGATCGAGACGCAGTTCGCCGGGCCCGCACCGGGCGGAGATTTTCTCAATCTGTACACCGGTGCCTGGCTCGTCTTGCATCTGCCAGCCGAAACGTA
>DASYKL010000305.1:0-6896 GCA_035995405.1 Chloroflexota bacterium | reverse complement strand
ATCGGCAGCAGTCGACAGCGGCGCGGCTGTCAAACGAGCAGCCGCGGGGGCTGCTGACGGACTGGCGAGGCTGGGCGCGGTGACCGTTGGCCCGTCGCTGTCGCCGATGGCGGCCGTGGACGGGGGCGACGCGGGCGTCTGTGCATTCACTGGCAGCGACGCCGCTATCGGCGGCAGCGGGGTGCCGTCGGCGATGGACGCCGCGGCGAGCTGGGCAGCGGAGGCAACAGGGACGTAGTTCGGCGTCGTTTGGTCAGCGGCTCTTGACGGCTGCGTCGTTGGCGTCGTTGGCATCGTCGGGCCAAAAGCGGGCGGAACGGGGATGAACCCGAGCGCAGCCAACAGCTCCGGCATCACTTCCGACTGGTGGTCGGCCGTCGCCTTGCTGTCTTCCGGTTTCTGAGCCATCAGCGGCGTCGTCTGGCCTGCCAGAACTTGACTCGGCGCCGTGGTCGCGGCGTTGTTGATCACCGGCAGCGCGGCTGAAGCCAGACTTGCCAGCGCGGATTTCAGCTGCGCCAGGAAGTGCGTCGAACCATCCGCCTGAGGATCGGCTGGCTGAACAGCGGCGACGCCGAGCGTAGTACCAGCAGCATGGCCTGGCGCAGCCGGCGCGGCGGGCAACACGGCGAGGAGCGAAATCTCGGGCACGTTGGACTAAGGCCTCCGCTTATTGACTAACGACCGCTGACGACGTTGCGCAGGATGCCGATTCGTGTCGACATGACCTGGGTCAGGGCGCTGTACGTGAGATTGGCTTCGCCGAGCATCTCCATCTCGCGGTCGATATCGACGTTGTTGCCGTCACCACGAGTCGAGCTCGCGCCGCTGAGTGAAGCGTGGCTGATGGTGGAGTTCAATGCCGTCTGGTCGACCGGTTTGTTCGGCTTGGCTTTACCGAGCGCGGTTTTGAGGGCGTCTTCAAAGTGCACTTCGGACGTCTTGAAGTTGGGGGTATCGACGTTGGCCACGTTGTTAGCGATCGCGCGTTGGCGGGCGGTCAGCCCACCCATTGCGGCGCGAATGTAGCTGTCAGCGCTGCTGAAGTTGACGTTCGAAGAATTTGGCATGGTGGTGGCTCAGTTGGTTTGCAAAGGGGTCGCTGAGGACCCGGTTGGATCGGCCCATATTCGACGGAATTGGGCCGTATACCCCAGTACCTTTGGTACGTATCGCTGTGTCTCTTCGTATGGCGGAATACCGCCATAGCGCTGGACTGCCCCGGGACCTGCGTTGTACGCGGCCAGTGCGAGACGCTCGTCACCTTTGAATTGCTTGAGCAAACCGCCCAGGAACTTGGCCCCGCCATCGAGCGATTGGGCGGGATCAAGCGAATCGACGACACCAAGGCCACGGGCCGTGGCGTCCATCAACTGGGTCAATCCTTTGGCCCCGACACCCGATTTGGCATTGGGATTGAAGTTCGATTCCTGTTTGACGAGCCCAGCCAGTAGCGCGGGATCGACACCGTAGCGTTTGGCGGCGGCAGTGATGAGATCGGCGTAAGGCACGGCGCCCGAGCCGACAGCTTGCGCGACGTCCAGGCGCTGAGCCGACGAGGCAGTCGAAGCGGACGACCGCTGACTGGCGGCCGACCATGCGGCAGCGGCCGCTGCGCGTGTTCCACCCAGAGCAGGAATGCCCGCGGCGGACGGCCGCGTGCTGGCGGCCGTTTGTCCACCGAGGGTAGATCCTTGTGTCTGGGCGAGCGTGTCGGCGAATGTTCCGGCCCCAGGCGAGGCGGTCGTCGTACGTGCGCTGGCGCTCTGGGAGAGCGCACGCTGCAGCGCCGCGGATCGCAGAATCGGCGCGCCCGTCATCGACGCACCGCGTTGCGCGAGTGGACTCGCGCGGCTGTCTCATCGGCAGTGACGACCTCGGCCCGCCGTACTGCTTGTTCGCGTTCGACCTGGCGCGCTTCGAGGACGGTCTGCAGCGCCCGCACACCCTGATGCGCCGCCGCGAGTGCACCCCGGGCTTCGTCAGCCGCCGCGCGCACCTCAGTCATGTGTTGTTCCTGAAGGAGCACCTGGACCTCACACCAGTCGAGCAATCGCTCCAGGTCGCCGAGCATCGCCACAGGCAGGGGTACGCCAGCCGCGGGACGCTGCGCAGCGTCGATTTGCAGCAGCACCATCTTCACCCGAGCATGTGCTTCGGCGACGCAGCGAGCCTGCTCCCGCAGCGCGCGCTCGTGGTGCGACATCACTCCCTGCGCCTCATCGAGGACCCGTTGGCGTTGCTCGAGTGCGACCTCGAGCGCCGCGTCAGGCCGCCGCTGCATCGCTCAGCTCTTCATTGGCGATTGCTGCCACGCGGGCGAGCGATTCGGCCAGTTCGGTCGGGCTGTCCGGCGCCTGGCGCAAAAAGCGCTGGATATGCGGCTGCATGCGCAGCGCGCGATCGATCTGCGGGTTCGAGCCAGCGACATACGCGCCGATGTTGATCAGATCGCGCGCTTGCTGATAGGCAAACATCGCGTCGCGAACAATCCCCGCCGCGTGCAGGTGTTCTGCCGTCGAGAGGGTGCTGAACAACCGACTGACGCTCTGCAGCACGTCAATGGCCGGATAGTGATTTTCCTGAGCCAGGGTGCGCGACAGGACCACGTGACCGTCGAGGATGCTGCGCACCGTGTCGGCGATCGGATCCTGCATGTCGTCACCTTCGGCCAGCACCGTGTACAGCCCGGTGATGCTGCCTTTGTCCGAGGTGCCAGTTCGTTCGAGCAGCCGCGGCAGCATGGCGAACACCGACGGCGGATAGCCACGCGCGACCGGCGGCTCACCGACGGTGAGGCCAATCTCACGTTGGGCCATCGCGAAACGGGTGACCGAGTCCATCATCAGGGTGACGTTCAGACCACGCCCGCGGAAGTATTCGGCGATGGCCGTCGCAACCCAGGCGCCTTTGAGGCGCTGTAGAGCCGGCTGATCGGAAGTCGAGACGACGACCACCGACCGCTCCAGACCGACCGGACCGAGGTCATGGTCGATGAATTCCTGGACTTCTCGGCCGCGCTCGCCGATCAGGGCGATGACGTTGACGTCGGCTTCGCAGTTTCGGGCAATCATGCCCAACAAGGTGCTCTTGCCGACGCCTGAGCCAGCGAAGATGCCCATCCGCTGACCCTTGCCGCACGTCAGCATGGCGTCCAGCGCACGCACGCCAGTGGCCATCGGGGCGCGGATGGGTAGACGACCAAGCGGACTGGGTGGCGCGTCGGTGATGCGCTGCGTGCGCGAGGTGTTAAGCGGACCTTTGCCGTCGATTGGACGCGCCAAGCCGTCGATGACGCGCCCGAGCAGCTCCTCGCCGACAGGTACCGAAAAGCCGCGGCCGCTGGGAAACACGGCCGTCCCCGGCCGCACACCATGCGTCTCGGCAAACGGCATCAGGATCAGCCGGTCATCGCGAAAACCGACGACTTCGGCCGTGATGCGCGATGCACCTGCCGTGGCACGTTCGGGGTACAGATGACAGATCTCGCCGAGGGGTAGCCGCAGGCCTTCCGCCTCGATGCTCAGCCCAACGACTTGCGCGACTCGACCCTGAAACTTGAGGCCCGAGGACTGCGCGATCAACTGGCGATGGGCGGACAAATCAAGCATCGGTTTCGCCTTCCTGCACGTGCATGCTGTCCACGTCCATCACGAAGGTCCACAACGCATTGCCGAGCTGGGTCATCTTCGATTCGAGCTGGGCGTCTACCTGACCGTGGGTCGTCTCGATGATCGCGCCGCCTGATTGGACGCGCTCGTCTTGCTGCAGCTCGATGCGCTCGGGGGCGATGCCAGACGGCACCACTTGTGCCCAGCGGCGACGCAACAGCTCCTCGTCGTCAGGGTTCACGCGGACCCGCACAGCTGTTCTCGCATCCATCTCTTCCAGGGCGGCGCGAATGATGTTGACCGCCAGGTCAGGCATGTTTTCAACTTCACGCTCCACCACTTTGGCGGCGATTTGCAGCGCGAGGTCAACAACCTGGCGTTCGGCGGCGCGGAAGAACGTGGCGTGGTTTTCCTGCACAGCGTTCGCCACAGCCACCAGGCGCTGGACGGACTCGCTCATCGCTGCTTCGGCGGTGGCCATGCCTGCGGCGCGGCCTTCTTCGTAGCCGACGTTGAATCCCTGCACCCGTGCGGCCTCTTCGACTTCGGCATAGTCAGGCGGCAGCACTGGCGCCAGCGCCTCTTCGTCCTCGAACGAGGCCATCGCTTCATCGAGGAACGGCGTCGACGCGACAGGCGCGGCGAGTGGCATCGGTCGTTCGAGTCCGACGTTTTTGGCACGCAGCACGCGCGTACCGAACACGCGTGGCGCCTCCGCCCCGCCCAATGGCCGATCGAGAACGGTGAACAATTCGCCGCGTAGGAGACTACTCATGGCGATTCCGGTTCGGCATTTCACCTTCGGTGAAGCTGGGCTTAGACCAGAACATCTTCACCACCCCGCTGGACCACGATCTCCTCGGCGTCTTCGAGGCGTCGGACGATATTCACGATGCGCTGCTGCGCCTCTTCGACCTGGCGCAAGCGAACCGGGGCGCCGATCTCCATCTCTTCGCGCAGCGCCTGCGCCGCACGACTCGATTGGTTGCGGAAGATCCGTTCCTGGAGCTCTTCGCCTGTCCCGCGCATCGCCAGCGACAGGTCCTTGCTATCGACCTCGCGCAGCACCCGCTGCAGCGAGCGATCGTCCAGCCGCACCAGGTCGTCGAAGACGAACATCAGCTTGCGGACTTCGGCCGCCAGCTCGGCGTTGGCCCCATCGAGATACTCGAGAATCTGCTTTTCTGTCCCGCGGTCGACTGTCGTCAGCATGTTCACCAGGAACTGCGTGCCGCCAACCGAGGTGAAGTCGCGGCTGATGACCGTACTCAGCTTGCGCTTGAGCACTTCCTCGACCTGCTCGACCACCTCAGGTGGCGTGCGGTCCATGGTTGCGATGCGCAAGGCAACTTCGGTGCGCAGCTCGGGGGCCAGATGGGTCATCGTCTGGGCCGCTTGCGTGGCTTGCAAGTGCGACAGGATCAGGGCGATCGTCTGCGGATGCTCCGCACCGACGAACTGTGCCAGCTGTGACGGATCAGAATCGCGGGCGAAGCTGAAGCGCTGTGGGCGGCGCGAAGCCGCCATGCGCTCGATGATCTCCTGGGCTTTGTCTTTGCCTAGCGCGCGAACCAGCATGTCGCGGGCGTAATCGGCGCCACCCGAGGTGATGAAATCGCGAGCGACAGCCATGTGATAGCACTCTTCGAGCACCTGGCCTTTGGTGTCTTCGCTGATCTTCTCGAGCTGGAAGATCTCGAACGTGAGCGTCTCGATCTCCGACTCCTTGAAGTGCCTCAGCACGTCGGAGGAGACTTCGGGGCCGAGGGCGATCAGGAGAGCAGCCGCCTTCTGGCGACCCTTCAAACCTTTTGAGCCGATGAGTTGTGCCATGGTCAGTTCCTGCGGTCCTCGTCCATCCAGGTCTGGATCAGTTGCGCGACGGTGGCGGGGTTCGATTTACCGAGTGCTTGGATCTGTTCGCGGATATAGACCTTCTGGGGGTCTTCGGCGATCGGCTGAGCCATGCTGGTGCTGCCAGGTTTGCGCGGGCGGCCAATCATGGGCGTAGCCGGCGCTGGCTCGGGGACTTCGACAATCGTCGTCTGGGCCGCATTGAGGGCCAGGGCTTCAGCCTTCGTGGGCTTTTGTTTGCGGCCGCGGCTGAGGACGAAGAAGAGCACCGCCAGGAGGAGCAGCGGGCCAACGACCAGCGCCGCGAGGTGGAGATAGCCCATCAATTGTTCCTTCTGCGCGGCGTCAGCCATGGCGGCCTGCGTGGTCACCAGCTCGTCGCGGTTGAAGGGAATGGCGGTCACGGTCAGCAGATCGCCGCGCGTCGCATCGATACCAGCCGCGGCGTTCACGGCGGTCTGGACGCTCTGGACAAGCGCGGGATTTGGATTGTTCGGATCGTCGTCGACAACCACCGACACACTCTGCCGAGTCACGGCGCCAGGCGCGGTGACCACCTTCTTGACGACCTTGTTCAGCTCGAAGGTCTTGTCGCTGTCGGTCCTGGTTGCAGTGCTACCCGCGGTGGACGCGCCCTGGTAGGTCGGGATGGCGCCGTTATTGCTGGCTGCGCCCGGTACGCCGCCCACACCGCTCGTGCCACCATTGGAGTTGTCGGTGATGTCATGGCTGGTGCGAACCAGCGCCAGATTCGGATCACCAGGGCTGTAGGTCTCGCTGGTCTGCTCGGTCTGGTCCCAGTTCATCACCGCTGCGACGCGCACGGTCGCCTTGCCGCTACCGAGCACCCGGTCGAGCATTGCTTGCAGGTTGCGCTCGGCCGTCGACTCGTAGCTGTGCTGCATGTCGAGCTGCTTGCTGGTCAGGCCAGCTGTAGAGCCTGCCCCGTCATCCACCGACAAGGTGTTGCCGTTGACATCGACGATGGTCAGGTTCGCTGGCTTGAGGCCCTCGACGCTGCCCGCGACCAGGTTGCTGATCGAGCGGGCCTGCGCGGTGTCGAAGCGTTTGCCAGGCTTGAGCTTGAGGATGACCGAAGCGGTCGTATCTTTCTGCTGCGTGGTGAAGAGCGTCTGCTGCGGCATCACCAGGTGCACGCGCGACGATTCGACTGCGTCCATCTGGTCGATGCTGCGTGCCAGCTCGTTTTCCAGCGCCCGCTGATAGTTCACTTTCTGGGTGAACTCCGTCTGGCCGAACGACGGCGTATTGAAGAGCTCGAACCCGCTGCCCGTCGCTGGCTTGCCATTCAAGCCCAGGCCGACGGTCGCCAGCCGCGCCTCCTGAACCTGCGCCGTCGCGACGCGGATCACGCCGCCATCGGCAAGCTCGTAGGGGATTTTGGCGTCCTTGAGTTTGGTGACCACCGCG
>DASYKL010000304.1:0-3528 GCA_035995405.1 Chloroflexota bacterium | reverse complement strand
GCCGTTCGCCGTCCACAGCCGTTCGATCAAGTATGGGACTGAGGGCTTGACGAGGTCGGATCGCCAGCGCCGCGGCTCCCACCAGCGTGAGAGCAGTTGATCGAGCTGCGCGACTTTGCTCAGCTTCTGCTTGCACGAGGGACAGTTACGGACCTCGCCAGCCTGCTCAACGCTCACGATTGAGCCGCACTGGGGACAGGTGAAGTCGATCGCCGCGGGGCGTGGTTCCTTCTTGGTTGCAGCCATACGTTGTGGGAGCCGAAGGGTACTACACGCTGTCGTAGCGATACAGGTTGTAGCGGTCCATCAAACCGATCAGTTTGCTGGCATACGCCGGGTCGGTCGCATACCCCGCACGGTTGATCTCGCGGGCAAACGCACGTGGATCATCCCGCACCGCCATGGCACCACCGTAGCGCCCGTTTTCGACAAAAAACAGGCCGTGGTCGACAAATGACTCGGCGATCGACTTGTAGGCGCGGAACGCCTGGGACTGCATCACGTTGCGGCCGCCGATGACTTCCCACACGTCAAACCAGATCGAGCCAGCTGAGCCAGCTTTTGTCTGGGCTTTGATCCCGAAGTAGTTGTTCGCTTCGTGCGCCAGCCGACTCGACCCCCAGTAGCTTTCGAGGATCGCCTGCGCAATGGTCACGCTGGCCGGCACCCCCGTCCGATCGGCCGACTCGACGGCCGCTTCGGCGATGGAGCCAATGAACTGCTCCTGCGGCGTCCCACCCAATAGGGGGAATACGCGCCGCGTCGGTACCGTGGCCGCCAGCTGGTCGCTGGTGCTCGGTGGCGCCTGAACCGTGTCAGCCGCGCCCGACGGCACGACCACGACCTTCTCTGGCAGCGGCCGATAGCCGTGCGGTACGGCCAGCTTCTGGCCAACGACGATGATGAATGGATCATTGAGCTTGTTCGACGCGATCACGTCGGCGAGCGGCGCGTCGTAGGCGTTGGCGACGCTGGCGACCGTGTCGCCTGGGCGAACCTCGTGGATCAACCCGCTGAACGGCAAAATGTGCAGCTCCTGGCCCACCTGCAGGACGTCCGGGTCGGTCAGATCGTTCTCCCAGATCACCGTTTCGTTGGTCACCCCGAACTGTGTCGCGATCGTGCGCACCGAGTCGCCCGGCTCGACCACATACCTCCGCATCGCTAACGGTGCATCGGGGACGGACGGTGCCGCGACGTTGGCCGACGTGGCGTCCGAAACAACCAGTGTTGGCTCCGGCAGCGGCTTCAGCGCGGGCCGCGCGGCAGGCTCACTGACTAGCGCCGCATCGATGACGGCATCGGCCGGTGGATCGGGAGCTAGCTCGTTGCGCGATGCTGGCGCGCTCAGCACGCCGACCGTCCCACTGGCGACCACCGCGGCGCAGGCCATGGTGTGCAGAATCGGTCGACGCCAGCGATGAATCAGTTCAGAAGCGCGCGGCGGCAGGGCTCACTGTCTCCCGGTGGTTCGCATCTTACGCATAATCCGCGGGTGCAACCAAGGGATCTGCTGGCGTCCGGTGACCTCGTGGTGCTGCTCGACTCCGATGGAAAGCGCTTTCTGGTGCGTCTGACCGAGGGTGACAGCCTGCAGCACCACCGCGGTGCCGTGCGCCACGCCGACGTCATCGGCCATGCCGACGGCGCACGGGTCACGTCGACCCAGGGCCGCATCTTCACTGCCGTCCGACCGCGGCTGATGGATTACACGCTCGATATGCCTCGCCGCAGCGGGATTGTCTATCCCAAAGACGCAGCCCAGTTGATCGCCGTGGCGGACATCGCACCTGGCCTGCGCGTTGTCGAGTCCGGCGTCGGCTCAGGCGCCTTGACGCTGGCCTTGTTGCGCGCCGTGGGCGACCGCGGCCAGGTCATTGGCTATGAGCTACGTGCGGACTTTGTCGCGCTGGCGCAGGCCAACGTCAGCGCCTGGCGCGGCGACCTGCCGCCGAACCTCACGTTGCGTCAGCACGACATCTACGAGGGGTTCGTCGATACGACGGTCGATCGGATCGTCCTCGACCTACCCGAGCCGTGGCGAGTTGTGCCCCATGTTCCGAGCGCGCTGCGCTCTGGCGGCTGGCTGGCGTCCTACAGCCCATCCATCCTGCAGGCGAGTCAATTTGTCGAAGCGGTCCGCGCCACGCGACAATACGTCCAGATTGAGACCCTTGAAGTCTTGATTCGGGGTTGGCACATCCAGGGTCTGGCTGTGCGACCGGAGCACGAGATGGTGGGCCACACGGGGTTTGTCAGTGTCGCTCGCCTGACCTGCGACGCGGCCTGAACTGGCAGGCCAGTGCTGCCCGCGTGATAGAATCTGGTCGCACTCGGGCCCTCCGCTGAGGGTGGTGTGGCTTCGCGCGCCTGGCGCGCCGTAGACGCAGTACGAGCAGCCACCGCGTTGTCGCACCCCGGATGCTTTGAAAGGACGCCCTGCCCGTGGCCCAAAACAAGAGCACACAAACTGGATCGAGTCCCGCTCGCGTTGGGCCAAATCGCGATCAGGGCCGCCGCACTGGCACTGCCACACCCGCAGCTTCATCGCGGGCGCCGCTGCCAGCGATTGGTGGCGCCGGCGGCGGTCGGCGTGGCCGAGGTAACCCGCTCGATTTCGTTCGCGATGTCCGCTCCGAGCTACGCAAAGTTGCCTGGCCGAGTCAGCGTGAAACGATCAATTTGACTGCCGTTGTTATTGCTCTGTCAGTGACGGTTGGGCTGTTCCTGGGCGGTGTCGATTTCCTGTTCCAGGAGCTGTTCCGGTTCCTGCTTGGTTTGCAGAGCGGTGGGGGCATCTGACAAAAGTGGTCGATTCAATGAGCGCGACGGACGGCGGCAACGGCTCCCCGGGCGAGGAGCACAAGTGGTACGTGATTCACACGTACTCGGGGTACGAGAACAAGGTCAAGACGAACCTCGAGCATCGCATCGAGTCGATGGGTGTCCAGGACAAGATCTTCCAGGTCGTGATCCCGACCGAAGAGGAGATCGAAATCAAAGACGGTCAACGCCGAACGGTGCAGAAGAAGGTGTACCCGGGCTACGTCATGGTCGAGATGGCCATGGACGACGATGCCTGGTACGTCGTCCGCAACACGCCTGGGGTAACCGGCTTCGTCGGCACGACGACTCGTCCGTCGCCGCTTCAGGACGATGAAGTCAAGAAGATCCTGAAAAAGATCGGCCAGGAGCCGCCCAAGGTCAAAGTCAGCTTTACCAAGGGCGAGCGTGTCAAAGTGGTCGACGGTCCCTTCACCGACTTCATCGGCGTCGTGGACGACATCAATCCTGAAAAAGGCAAGGTGCGGGTGCTCGTGTCGTTCTTCGGCCGCGAGACCCCTGTCGAGCTGGACTTCTTGCAAGTCCAGCGCATCGTTTGACGGCTAAGGACTCTGAATGGCTAAAAAGGTCAAAGCGGTCATCACGCTGCAACTCCCTGCTGGGAAAGCTACGCCTGCGCCGCCGGTCGGGCCGGCGTTGGGTCAGCACGGCATCAACATGATGGCCTTCCTCAAGGAATACAAC
>DASYKL010000303.1:0-10346 GCA_035995405.1 Chloroflexota bacterium | reverse complement strand
GAAGCAAGCCAGGTGCTGGCGACCTCGTTGGACTATGAGACGACACTCCAGGGCGTGGCCGATCTCGTCGTGCCAGGCCTGGCTGATTGCTGCTTTATCGACGTGCGCGAGCCCGACACGATCCGTCGCGTGGCGTCAGCTGTCTGCGAGCCGTTCGTCGAATCGGTCGGCGACCTGATTGGCGCGCACACCGATCTGCAAGGCGATCACCCTATCGCGGTGGTGGTCCGGTCCGGTGAGCCGCGCCTGGCGCCGGCGATCTCACCACGTTTTCGCGAACGCGGCGCGCGCGTGTTCGAATCAGCCGTGATCGTGCCGCTCGTAACGCGTAGCGGCACGGCCGGCGCCATTACCTGGATGGTGTCCGCCGAGCGCCCGGCCTACGGCCAGCAAGACCTTGGACTGGCTCAGGATCTGGCTCGCCGCTGCGCACTGGCAATCGACAACGCGCGTCTGTACAACGAGGCGCGCGTGGCGATCAGCATTCGCGACGAGTTCATGTCTGTTGCGGCGCACGAATTGAAGACGCCTATGACCAGCCTGCGCGGTTACGCCCAGTTGCTGGGCCGCGAGTTCGAAAAGGATGAAGTCACCAATCCCGACCGGGTTCGCCGCGCCGCGAACACGATCCAGGTTCAGGCAGACAAGCTCGCTCGCCTCATTGCTCAGCTGCTCGATATCTCGCGCCTGCAGTCGGGCAAGCTGGCCATTGAGCCTCGACGCGCCGACCTCAGTGCGCTGATTAGAGACGTCGTCGAAAGCGCGCGCAACCAGCTCAAGCAGCACACGTTGATCGCGCGCCTCCCGCACGAGCTGCCAATGTCGATCGACCCACTGCGCATGGAACAGGTCCTGACGAACCTGATCGACAACGCCATCAAATACAGCCCCGAGGGCGGCCAGATCGACGTGTCAGCGACCGCCGACGAACGGGTGATGCGTTTGACCGTGCGCGACCATGGTGTCGGGGTGCCCACCGAGCACCGGCCGTTCATCTTCGACCGCTTCTATCAGGCGCATGCCGGCGGACCTTTAACGAGCATGGCCGGTATGGGGCTCGGCCTGTACATCAGCCGTCAGATCGTCGAGCTGCACGGCGGTCAGATCGAAGCCGAGTTCCCCGAAACTGGCGGCACGCGCTTCATTGTGACGCTGCCGCTCGGCGCACCTTAGGCAACGACCCGCTCATCGAGCTCGCAGCGCACAACCCAGGCGGCGATCTGCGCCCGCGAGGCAACCTGCAATTTGCGCAAGATGTGACCGACATGAGTATCGACCGTGCGCTCGGACAGGACGAGCAGCGTGGCAATCTGGCGGTTCGATGCGCCATGGACGATCAACCTGGCGACTTGCAACTCCCGTCGCGAGAGGCCCTGACTCGACTTCCTCGACTGACTCGAATGCATGGTGGTGGTCATGTGTGGCTATGAACGCTGCGCTGGCCGCCATTCGCGTGCCGCCATTTACACTGGCTGCGCTGCATGTTGCGCCAAGTGCCCCTGGGTGAGCTGGCCCACCGCTGCCGCGAAGAGACCCTGCGGTTCGTGCGTGGTGAGTCGCGCGACGACGCTTACTGCTTCGAGGTCTTTGCCCGCGCCGTCGTCGCTCGCGACGATGAGGCTTGGGCGGCGATCGTCGCTCAGTATCGCGGCATGGTGTTGGCCTACGTCAGCCAACACAGTGCCGCCGCGGCGATCCGCGAATCTGACGAGTATTGGATCAACCGCGCCTTTCAACGTTTCTGGACGGCAGTTGGGGCCGACCGCTTCGGCCAGTTTCCTGATCTCCCGGCGCTGCTCAAGTATCTCAAGCTGTGTGTCCACAGCGTGCTCATGGACGAGGTGCGGACCCGCCGAGCACGGACGAGCACATCGCTCGAGGAAGTAGCCGAGGCCGCCGCGCCGGCCAGCAATACCGAACGCAGCGTTCTTGGCGCACTCGTCGGCGAGCAGCTCTGGGCGGCAGTGCTCAGACACGTCCAGGACGATGCGGAACGGGAGGTTGCGCACCTGTCATTTGCGCGCGACCTGAAGCCTGCCGAGATCTTCGACCGACACCCCCAGTTGTTTGACAGCGTCGCCGACGTGTATCGGATCAAACGCAATCTGATCGAGCGGTTGAGACGGAGCCCGGAAATCCGCGACTTCCTCGCTCCATGACGGTGACCGAAAATCACATGGCGATGCGTTTAGTTCTGTGACCATGCAGCCGCCGGAGGCCGATCGGCCTGATGACAACCAGCTGCAAGCCTGGTTGCATCGCTCGCTGTACCGCTTCGATTGCCCGTCGCCCCACGCGCTCGGCGAGTACGACCTCGATCTGTTGCCGCCCGAGCAGCGCACCCAGATTGCGGCGCACGTCGTCGACTGCGACGAATGTCGGACCGAGCTGACCACGCTGCGCGCATTCTTGAGCCAGCCAATTGAGTTGCCCGATTCGGTGTTCGCCCGCGCCAGGCGACTCGTGGCGACGCTAATGGCGCCCGCGCCACGGCCGGTCTACGGCGGGTTGCGCGGCAACGCTGAACCGACCGTGCGCGTGTACGAGATCGAAGACGTGACAATCACTGTCGACGCTGGTGACAGCGCCGGTTCGTTGATCGGGCTGGTTATGGTGACCAGTAGCCCGCCAGAGCAGCTACTTGGTCGACAGGTTCGATTGTTGCCGGCAGCCGGTCCTCCGCTCGTGGCCGAGCTGGACGACATCGGCAATTTCGAGTTCGCCGGCGCGGCAGCGGGGGAATACGTGCTCGAGCTCGAGTTGCCCGAGAGCTTGATCGTGATCGAAGCGTTACGTGTGGATTAACCACCCGTTCGGGGTGTCCCATACCGTGTCTGGTGCTCGTTTATCAGCCAGAGACAGATATGGATCGCCTGAACCGCTACAACTCCGAGCTGAATCTGGTCGCGTGGACAGCATTGCTGGTCGTAGCGGTCCTGGTTTTCCCGCGCTAACAGAGTCGCCTTAACCCTGCGGCGGGTCCGACTCGGTGCCCTCCCACGTCAATAGGCCGCGCGCGGTTAGCGCGTAGTGGCGCCAACCGTCCGTAAATGAAACGGTGTTCGTCAGCCGCTGATACGCGACGAGGCCGGTCGTCGTCTGCTGGACCGTGTCGCCCATCGCCACGGCAGCATGTTCGCACTCGACGGGTGCACCCATGGGGTCGCCGATCTGTTGCTGTAGCTGGATCGCCAGAGGGGTAAAGCCTGGCGTCTGGCCGGCAGCGCAGTAGGCGGCATTCGGCGCAGCCTGGTCCGCACGGGCCTCAGCGGTACTGGCCGTATAGCCAACCGCACCGTGTGTCAGCCTGCCGGTTTCGGTCAGGCCGACAACTGACGCGAAGGCGGAGATGCTGGACAGGTTCATGCCGATGGTGTGGCCGGCCCACCAGGCGGTCGCGACACCCGCCCCGAGAACAACAAGCAGGCACATCAGCTCGGCGCTGCCGACAGTCTTTTTGGTCGTGGCGTGTCGATTGACGTAGGGCATCGTGGCACGGCTTGTAAAGCAAGTCGCGGACCAACCAGAAATGAAGAAACCGCCTGGCGGGGGAGGGAACCAGGCGGTTTCAATCAGTACCGCCAGGGGGGAGGGTCTGGCGGCCTTGGTTGCAGTATTCTGCACAGGACGGGGCTGCACGAAGTGTGCCATGTTGGGCTGGCCCGGCAAGTGCCTGTGCGCGGTACATTGGACGCTCACTGCCCATGAGCCGGAGGACGAATGGCAGAACCAGATTTCCCCGTTGCCATGCTCGCGCAAGCTACTTTGCCTACTCGCTTCGGGCATTTCAACGTCGCCGTCTTCGCGGTTGACGGTACGCCCGGCGAAGCCCTGGCGCTGATGCGCGGGCCGCTTCGAGGAGACGTCATCCCGCTGGTCCGATTGCACTCGGAGTGCCTGACAGGCGACGTCCTCGGCTCGCTGCGTTGCGATTGCGGGCAGCAGTTGGCCGCCGCCATGGAGCTGATCGCCGAAGCCAGCTCGGGTGTGTTGCTCTATCTACGCCAGGAAGGACGCGGTATCGGCCTGGCGAACAAGATCAGAGCCTATGCCCTGCAGGACACCGGGCTCGACACAGTCGATGCCAACCTGGCGCTGGGGCTGCCCGTCGATCGCCGCGAATACGCCTCGGCCGCAGGCATTTTGCGACAGCTCGGCTTACGACAGGTGCGCTTGCTGACGAACAACCCGCTGAAGAGCGCGGCGCTCGAGCTGCACGGGATTCAAGTCGTCGAACGCGTGCCGCTGGCCATCCCGCCGAACGCTGTGAACAGCCAGTACCTGCGAACGAAAGCCGATCGCATGGGGCACCTGCTCGCGTTTGAGGCGTGACCGCGCTCAGCGTCTGGTTCCCTCGAGCCAGGACTGTCGAGCTGCATCAGGAAGACCTGCCGCCGCTGGGGGTAGCCGATGTCCGCGTCACGGCGATCGCTTCGGCGATCAGCCACGGCACGGAGATGCTCGTCTTCCGTGGCCAGGTGCCACACGATCTGGCACTCGACCTGTCCACGCTGCGTGGGTCTTTCGCGTTCCCAATCAAATACGGCTACGCCAGCGTCGGCCGGGTCGTCGCCGTTGGCGACAGCGTGCGCTCGCTGGCCATCGGGACGCCGGTCTTCGTCCACCACCCGCATCAGGCGGAGTACGTCGTGTCGAGCGATCTGCCCATTCGGCTGCCCGACGACATTGACCCGTTGCGCGGCCTGTTTCTGGCCAATGTCGAAACGGCGGCTAACATCGTGCTGGACGCCGCGCCGCGATTGGGCGAACGCGTCCTCGTCTTCGGTCAGGGCGTCGTTGGGTTATTGATAACGCAATTGCTACGGCGGACCGGCGTCAGCCAGATCACCGTGGTCGACCCTGTTGCGAGGCGCCGCGAGCTGGCGCGTCAAGTAGGCGCAGACGTGGCGCTAGCGCCAGAAGAGGTTGGCCGCGCCGTCCCCGGCGCAGACGGCTTCGACCTGGCAATCGAAGCTAGCGGCAACGGCGCAGCCCTCGACCAGGCACTGGAGAACGTCGCCTTTGGCGGAACGGTCGTCGTCTGCTCGTGGTATGGCACCAAACCCGTGCCGGTGACGCTCGGCGGCGCGTTTCACCGCCGCCGTTTGCGGCTGGTCAGCTCGCAGGTTTCGACCATCGATGCGGCCTTGCAACCGCGCTGGACCCAGCAACGCCGGCTGGCGATGGCGCGCGACCTGCTGCCGCACCTCGAACTTGCCTCATTGATTAGCCACTGCTTTCCGATTGAGCGTGCGGCCGAGGCGTATGCGCTGGTCGACGAGCGGCCGAATGAGACCGTACAGGTGGTCTTGACGTACGAATGACCTATGAGGTCGGGGTCGTCGGCAGCTTCACTGCCCAGCACCACCTGGTCGGTGACTTCGGCCCCGCCAGCCTGCCACACGGGCATACATACCGCGTCGACGCCGAGGTCACCGGCGCCGCGCTTCGAGACAATGGCACGCTGTTCGATATCACGTCGCTGCAGCAGGCCCTCGACGCCATTCTCGGCCAGCTCAACGATTGCAACCTCAATGGCATTGACGCGTTCAGGCGTTTGAACCCAACCGCCGAAGTGGTGGCAAAGTACATCTTCGAGGGGGTGGCGCCAGCGCTTGGCCAACGTGGCCTGGGCGAGCTGCGCATTCGCGTCTGGGAGTCGGCGGACGCGTTCGCGGCTTACGTTGACGCACTCACCTGACGGAGATGCTCGAAGAACAGGGCGGCGACTTCGTCCCACGTCGGGCGCGCGCTAGCCCGTATTTTGGCCGCCTGCCCGAGTCGTTGGCGCAGGTCAGGCTCGTCGGCGAGACGCTGCAGGGCGACGCCGAGTCCGCGTACATCACCGGGCGTCACCAGCAGACCCTCGCGGTTGTCTTCCGCCAGAAAGGGCAGATTGCCTGCTCGCCAGCCGACGACGCTGAGGCCAAAGGCCATGGCCTCGCCGTAGACCGTGCCAAACGGCTCTTTGAGACTGGGCAACACGAACGCGTCGGCGGCCTGGTACATCGCGGCTACGTCTTCGACGTTCAGCGGCCCGTGGACGACAACGCGGTCCGTCAGGTCGGGCTCGCCGAGTCGGCGGCGGACGCGCGCCGCGTACGTCGGCTCGACGTCGGTGGCGCCGACAAGGTGCAGCGTCGCCGCCTCGGGTGCTACCTGGGCAAGGGCCTCCAGCAGGCTGAGGATGCCTTTCCGCTCGACCCAATTGCCGACGCACAGAAAAGCGGTCCGGCGACCCTGACGCAGGTCGCCCGGCGATGGACCGACGCGCTGCGCCACGTCGCGGCCAGGCGGGATGACGTGAATACGGTCGGCGGGCTGGCCGAGATGCCGCAAGTCGCCAGCCAGCGCCTCACTGGCGACCAGCAGCCGCCGCAGCCGGCGATAAGCCAATCGATCCAGCCAGGCCTGCACAGGCTGACGCGGCGGACCGTAGTCGATGCCGCCCGGCGGTTGGTGGAGCATGCCGACCATCGGCAGTGGCGGCTCGCTGGCCCACAACCAGGGGCCGAGATAGGCCGCCGCGATGCTGTCGAGCACGGCGATGTCAGCGCCGCTCTGCGCCACGCGCCGCAGCACGGCACAGCCGTCCCCGACTGCCAGCGGAAAGCGTCGCTCTGGGACGGAGATGAAATCGAGGCGCGCGTCGTGCCGTGGGGCGAGCTCAGACAGACGCCGATGAAACAGGTAGCCGCCTGTCAGGGTGTGCGGGTCGCCCAGAGTAACGAGAACGGCTGACAGCGTGCGCGTCATTCACATCGTCCCAACGCCATTCGGTGATGGCGGCTTATTCGGCGGTGGCGAACGGTACCCGCTCGAGCTGGCTCGCGCTCTGGCTGGTCACGTCGATACCGAGTTGATCACCTTTGGTCGACGCGCGTCTGCAGACCGCGAGCCGAGCGGTCTGCTGCGGCGTACGTTGCACGCCACCACCTGGCTCGGCGGCCATCCGGCGCAACCGCTAGCGCCGGCACTGATCCGGGCACTTCTGACGGCTCGCGCCGACGTCATCCACACCCATCACATGCGCGCCCTGCCCAGTCGCATCGCCGCGCTCGTGGCTTGCCTGAAACCAGGTCGCATACCGCTCGCCGTGACCGACCACGGTCTGCAAGGCAGCAGCTGGGGCGGCTTCCTGCCGCGCCTGTTCGACCTCTTCCTCACCGTCTCGGCCTACTCTGCCCGCGAGCTTGGCGCTCCGGCGTCTCGAACGCGAGTGATCTACGGCGGCGCCAATCCAGAGCGATATTGGCCAGACCTCGATGAAGTCCGCCACGGTGTCCTCTTCGTCGGCCGCCTGACCCCGCACAAAGGCGTCGATCGACTGCTCGCCGCTCTGCCCGACGGCGCGCACCTGCGCCTGGTCGGGTCGAGCGGCCACGACGCGCTGCCGCCCGAACGCGACTACCCGGCACTGCTGCGGCGCCTGGCCGCTGATCGCGACGTGGACTTCGTCGGGACGGCCGACGATAGCGACCTGCCACTCCTGTACCGCTCGGCAGAGGTCTTTGTCCTGCCCTCGGTAGAGCGGACGATCTACGGCCGCGCCGTGAAGGTTTCGGAGCTGCTCGGCCTTGCCGTCCTGGAAGCAATGGCTTCGGGGACGCCGGTCGTCGCCAGCCGCGTCGGTGGGGTAAGCGAGATTGTCCAGGATGGCGTCACCGGTTTTCTCGTGCCGCCTGACGATCAGTCCGCCCTGCACGATCGTCTGGCGCTGTTGCTGGGCGATCCCGCGCTGGCTCGGCGCATGGGCGCTTGCGCACGTGAGGTCGTCCTCGAGCGTTTCACCTGGACGTACGTCGCTGAACGTTGCCTCGCCGCCTACGCCGCTGTCGCGCACCGTTCGTCAGCTTGATAGCTCGCCGACCCCGAGGTCGGTGAGCTGCGCATTCAGCCAATCCCGCGCCGACCAATGGCTGATCCGCTCGAGAAACCGTCGATGGCGGGCGCGCTGCTCAGCAAGCGGCATGGTCAGCGCGGTCGCCATCGCCCTGGCCGTGCCCTCGACATCTAACGGCGAGATCAATAAGGCGCTGTCATCGGCCTCGGCGGCAACGCCCGCGGTTTCTGAGACGATCAGCACACCCGGCTGCCCGGCCACCACCGCCCACTCCTTCGCGACCAGGTTCATGCCGTCCTGGAGTGAATTGATCAGCAGCACATTGCAGTGCTGCATTGCCGCCAGAGCTTGATCGCGATCGTTCGAATAAAAGACGCGGATCGGCGGTCCGCCACAGCGATCGGCATAGCGCGCGTTGATCTGTTCGATCGTGCCGTACACGGTGTCGCGGTACGCGCGGTACACGCTCAGGTCCGTGCGCGACGGGACCATGAACGCGTGGAAACGGACCCTGCCGCATAGCTCGGGACACAGCTCGAGTAACCGCGCGAAGGCGAGAAACCCGACTTGCTGGTTCTTGCTCGGATCGAGCCGGTCGACACGCACGATCGTCAATTCCGCCCGCTCCGAGACCAGCCGCTTCTCCGCCGCGGCCACTTCGGCCGAGTGCAACGTGCGTCGCAGTGACCGTGGCTCAACACTGGCCGGATACGCCCGCACTGAGACAACACGGCCGTCTGGGAGGCACACGCTGGCAGTCGCAGTTTCGACGGGCAGGCGAAGAAATTCGGCGCAGCACGACAGGAACGAGCGCACGTCCATCGGCGTTTGCAGGCCAACCACGTCCGCGCCGAGCATGCCGAGCAGAATGCTCTGCCGCCAGGCGTCGGGGATCAGTCGCAGCACGGGCGGGTCGGGGAAAGGAATGTGGGTGAAGTGCAAGATCGGCGTATCAGGGAAAGACTCGCGAAGCAGCGCCGGGAGCGGATACAGGTGGTAGTCCTGTATCAAAAATGCTTTTGGCCGGCGGCCTGATTCGGTGATGGCTACCGCCAGTCGCGCATTGGCTTCCAGGTAGGTCGACCAGGCGGCATGTCGCGCGGCATCGAGGTACTCGAAGCCGCCGCTGCCGATGACGTGGTGCTGCAGCATCCACAGCACTTCATTGCTTAATTGGCCGTAGTAGGCGTGGTACATGGCCGCCGGCAGCGGCACGGGGATCACGTGCAGCCGCGGATCGGTCTGGTCGGCGGCGGTGGTGAAGAGACCCTGACGGGCTTGCTCGGCGTCCGGCGGCTCCGAGACGCAGCAGAACCAGGCCACGCTGGCCCGACGAGCGAGCGGCGTCAGCATACTTACCAGGCCGCCTGTCGCGGTGCGGGTTATCCAAGCGCCGGATTCCCATACAAAGTCGTTTGGGCCTCGATTTGCGACGATGACGATGCCAGTGCGGGGTGCAGTCAACGTTTTGACCGTAGCCGAAAATGGCCCAACGAAATCAGGCACAATCGGCACCGTGGACGCAGTGGCCGACCTCGCCGACCGCATTCACGCCTTGCCGCGGCGCCGGACGTACCTGCTGCCGGCCCTGCACGAGGTGCAGCACGTTTATGGCTGGCTGCCTCCAGACGCTCTCGAGATCGTCGGCGCGCACCTCCGTGTGCCGAAGAGCGAAGTCTTCGGCATCGCCTCTTCTTTTCCAGATTTTGCCTTCGCGGCGCCACCTGTGGTACCCACCACGCGCGTTTGCCTCGGCGCCGCGTGTCGCACGGCCAACGTGTCCAGCGCGCCAGGTGGCGCAGTCGCCGATTGCCTGTTCGCCTGCGGCGTCGCGCCAGTCTCAGAAATCGACGGCGTGCTCATCGGTCGGGGCGGCCGGCATAGCGCGGTCCGCGAGGTGTCCGCCGACACACGCGTCCAGGATGGTTCCTGCAGCCGGGCCGTGGCGGATACCAACCAGGCCGGCGGCATCCACGTCGGCTGCGCGGGCAACTGCTGGCAGGCGCCCGCCGTGTCGCCCGATGGCGGCACTACGTGGCTCGGCGTTGACGGCGCGTGGACGCGGCCTGGCGAAGCACGCTTGCTCGTCGAGGTGGGCCGCCGTGATCCATTCGCGTCCGGGCCGTATCGCGCCCTCGAACATGCGCTGACCCTCGGTAGCGATGGCGTCTGGAAGGTCGTCCGTGACGCTGGCCTCCGCGGCCGAGGCGGCGCGTACTTCCCTGTCGCCAGCAAATGGGAGACGGCGCGAAACACGCCGGCTGGCAAAAAATTCCTGCTGGTCAACGCCGAAGAAGGCGAGCCGGGCATCTACAAAGATCGCCACCTGCTGGAAGGCGATCCCCATCGAGTGCTGGAGGGCGTGCTGATTGCCGCTCTGGGCATCGGCGCCACGGACGTTGTCTTATTCGTCAACGGCGAGGCGCACCTGTCGCAAGCGCGCCTGAGCGCGGCGCTGGCCCAGGCTCGTGATATGGGCGTGGTCCAGGTGCCAGTGGAAATC
>DASYKL010000302.1:0-6532 GCA_035995405.1 Chloroflexota bacterium | reverse complement strand
TGAGACGTTCGACCGCGTCGCGCAGGACCGTCGAGAGCCAATCGCCTTCGAGCGACAGCGCAGTCCGTAAGCGTTGATTCGCCAACCCACTGACCAGCGGATCCTCGAAAGACGCCTCGTAGATCTCACCGTCCGCGGCGCTCCACTCCATGCGTCCGCCGACGGCCGGGAAGTAGATCGGGCGGACAACGCGGCCATCACGCAGCGCATCGCCGTAGCCATATTCAAAGTCCGGCACCGCCTCGTCAGCGACGTAGCGCACAAACGGAATGGCGCGCGTGTCAGAACGGAACGGGGTGCCTGACAGCGACAACCGCCGCGCCGCGCCCGAAAACGCGTCGCGCAGCGCGTCACCCCAGGCGCGCTCCTCGCCGCCATGGTGCACCTCGTCGAGGACGACTAGCGCGTCGGTCGCCAGGGTTCGCAACACCGCCGAGCTCATCGCGACCTGCTGATACGTCGTCACGACACCGTGCATGTCGGTCGGCAGGACGCCGTCGGATGGTGACCAGGCTGGATCGAGATGCAGCTGCATGGCCGCGGCCGCACGGGCCCACTGCGTTTTCAAGTGCGCCGTTGGGGTTACCACCACGATGCGTCGAGCGCCCTCGGCCAGCGCGACCCGTAAGGCGGTCAGCGCAAACGTCGTTTTGCCCGCGCCAGGCGTAGCCACAGCCAGGAAGTCATCCCGCTCGGTGGCTGTGAATCGAGCGAGCGCCGCGTGCTGCCACGGGCGCAGTCGTACGCTGCGGGACACAGGCTCAGCGCAGCCGGCTGCCGTTTGGCGTTTCGGACGGAACAGTTGCGAGCAGTGGCCGACCGTCGTCTGCAGAGGCCGCGAGGAGCATCCCGCGTGACTCGAGCCCGCGCATCCTGCGTGGCTGGAGATTGGATACGACCAGGATCTTGCGTCCGACGAGCTCCTCTGGCGGGTACCACTCGGCGATGCCCGCGAGGATCTGACGCGGGGCTTGCTCGGCCAGATCGACCTCCAACCGCAGCAGCTTGTCGGCGTTGGGGATGCGCTCCGCGAGCACAATCTGGCCGACCCGCACGTCGATCTGCGCGAACTGGTCAATCGTGATCAAACCCGAATCGTGTCCTGCGTCAGCCGTCAAGTCCTGCCTCCGAACCCACTAACGCTACAACGTCGTCGACGGTCAGGTCTCACCGTCGGCAGACTACTGAGTCATCTGGGGTGCCGCCCGGCACCTGTGGACGCTTGAGGCGCTGTCCGATGCTGAACTGAACTACAGACCACTGCACATCTATGACCATGCTGTCCAGATCGCAACTCACCACGTCAGTTTCAGAACGGCATCTCCGTCTCCTGATCGAATCCGCCGGCGAGGCCATGTACGGCCTGGACCTCGAAGGCCGTTGCACGTTCGTGAATCCAGCAGGTGCACGCATCCTCGGCTACACGCCGCGGGAATTGCTTGGCCAGCCGATGCACGCGCTGATTCATCACTCGCGTCCAGACGGCCCGGGGTACCCGTCAACGGCGTGCGCCATCGGCCACACGTGGCGGTACGGCGTCGGCGCCAGCATCGAAGACGAAGTGTTCTGGCACAAAGACGGCAGTTCCTTCTCAGTGGGCTATAACACCCAACCCGTCGTTCAAGACGGCCGCCTGGTTGGCGCAGTCGTGACGTTCCGTGACACCCGCGAGCGCAAACGAGCCGACGACGCGATCAAGGCCAGCGAAGCGCGATATCGTCAACTGCTGGAGCAGGCAGCCGACGCCATCCTGATCACCGACCAGTCGATGCGACTGGTAGAAGTAAACAGCGCCGCGTGCAAGCTCTTTGGTTATGCGGAGCACGAGCTACTGCACCTGGACGTGATGGACCTGGTCGTCCTCAAGCCCGGCGAAAAGGTCTGCGGCTGGATCGAGTGTTTGCGGTCGGGTCGCGCGTATCGTACCGAGCGAGAATTTCGGCGTCGGGATGGCACCCTGGTCCCCGCCGAGCTGAGTGTCAAGATGCTGGTCAACGGACAAGCCCAGTCTGTTGTCCGCGACATATCCGCACGACAGCGAGCCGAGGCTGCCCTGCGGGAAAGCGAAGAACGGTACCGTCGCCTGGTCGAGTCGTCGCCTGATGGGATCGCTATCCACTCTGGCGGCGTCGTGACGTATCTGAATCGCGCCGGCGCGCACCTGTTGGGCTTCAGCGATCCACAAGCCGTTGTCGGCCGATCGTTGGCGGAGTTCGTGCCGCCGCAGGACCGCGATCAAGCAACCGATGCAGTGGCACGCATTCGCGATTCCGCATCGGATGCACAGCTCGACGAACAAACACTCGTGCGCGCCGACGGGCGCCTCATCGACGTGGAAACGTTCATCACGCCGATCACGATGTTCGGCGTCGCCGGCGTGCAGGTGGTGATGCGCGATGTTACTGAGCGGCGGCGAGCAGAGCGGGCACTCCAGCACCAGGCGCTGCACGACAGTTTGACGGACTTGCCAAACCGCCGATTGCTGTTGCAACGCACCGAAGAAGCAATCACCAACGCGCTCCGAGACGGATCTGGTATTGGTTTCTTGCTGGTCGATCTGGACCGCTTCAAGGAAATCAACGACACCTTCGGCCACCGCGCCGGAGACACGTTGCTGCAGGATGTTGCCTGTCGCTGGCAAGCCGTCCTTGGTGACGATATGACGCTCGCCCGCCTGGGCGGTGACGAATTCGCGGTGTTGCTGCCCAACGCGTGTGACGCCGAAACCGCAACGCTCGTGGCTTTGCGCTTGCAGCGGGCTCTGGAGTCTGGACTGCACGTTGACGGTCATGAAGTCTCCATTGGCGCCAGCATTGGCATCAGCCTTTTTCCGTCTCATGCGCCAGATCCCGAAACGCTACTCCGCAAGGCAGACGTAGCGATGTACGCGGCCAAGAATGCGGGTGGTGGTTGTGCCCTGTACCTGCCACTTCACGACCAGCATTGCCGACCGGAGCGACTGGCCATGGTGAGCGAGCTACGGCGAGCGATGGAGACCGGTGAGCTGATACTGCACTATCAACCGCAGGCGACACTGGCGGACGGAGCCGTGACCGGTGTCGAGGCGCTGGTCCGCTGGCAACACCCGCAGCGCGGTCTGATTCCGCCGGATCAATTTATTCCACTGGCTGAGCAATCGGGAATCATTGGCGCACTCACTGGCTATGTGCTGGAAGCGGCGATTCGTCAGGCCCGTGAATGGCAGGTTGCGGGCCTCCATCTGAGCGTCGCCGTCAACCTGTCGATGCGCAATCTGCAGGATCCACAACTACCGGCCGCCATCGCCTCGCTGCTCGCCGCGCACAATCTGCCTGCCGACCGGATTCGACTGGAAATTACGGAGAGCACAATCATGGCCGATCCGGCCCGCACGCTGGACGTCCTCGCCAGGCTGCGCGGCATGGGCATCAACTTTGCGATCGACGACTTTGGCACGGGCTATTCGTCGCTCGGTTACCTCAAGCACCTGCCCGTCCGTGAATTGAAGATCGATCGCTCGTTCGTCTCGCACATGGTCGACGGCGGCGCCGACCGGGCGATCGTACGCTCGACCATCGAGCTGGGCCACAACCTGGGGCTGCTTGTCCTGGCCGAGGGCGTCGAGGATCAACCCACCTGGGATTTGCTGGCTGAGCTGGGCTGCGACCTGGCCCAGGGCTATTTTCTCAGCCGAGCCTTGCCGGCAATAGATCTGGTCGACTGGCTGCGTCAGCGGGAGCACTGAAGCGGCCGCTACCGTAAATGGGTGCAGCCGTCCCTGGTCCAGCTCTTTACTGGTTTTCTCGAAATAGCGCTGTCGGGCTTTGGAGGCGTGCTGGCGTGGGCCCACCGCGGCCTCGTCGAGCGTCGCGCCTGGTTATCCGAGCGCGAGTTCGCCGAGCTTCTGGCGCTGTCGCAGATGCTGCCCGGCGGGAACATCATCAACATGGCGGTGTTCGTCGGCAATCGCTTCCATGGCCTGCGCGGAGTGGTCGTTGCGCTGGCCGGCTTGATGGTCGCGCCGTTCTGTCTAGTGCTGGTGCTTCATGGGCTGCTAAGCGGTCCGGGGCTGGCCCAGTTCTCCCAACCCGCCTTGCGTGGCGCCGCTCCCGTCGTCGCTGGTCTGACCCTGGCGACGGGTTTGAAAATGCTGCGGGCGTACCGCTGGACACCACGCGATGCGGCCTGCGGCGTGTTGACGCTCGTGTCGATTGTCGTGTTCCAACTGCCGCTCCTGCTGGTGCTGGCTGTGTTGGCGCCACTGAATGTGGCTCTCGCCCGGCGCAAGACGGCTGGCTGAACGGATGCTCCAGCTGCTTGAGCTGGTCCTCGTATTCGCCCCACTTTCGCTGGTCGCCGTGGGCGGGGCCAACACCGTTCTGCCAGATATCCATCGCCAGGTGGTGCTCACCCATGGTTGGATGAGCGAGACGGACTTTGCCAACGCGTTCGTCCTGGCCCAGGCCGTCCCAGGCCCGAATATCCTCGTCGTGAGCCTGATCGGCTGGCAAGTCGCAGGCCTGGCCGGCGCCATCATCGCCATCGTGGCGATGTGCGCGCCGTCGACCATCCTCGCCCTGCTCCTCGCTCGGGCACTCGGCAACCTGCGCCTGGCGCGCTGGCGGCGCGTGCTGCAGGCTGGGCTGGCACCGCTGACCATCGGTCTGATGCTCGCCAGCGGACTGGTCCTGGCCCGCAGCGCGGACCACACCGTCGTGAGCGTTGGCCTGACCATCATCACCACCGCCATCCTGCTGCGGACCAAGCTGCACCCACTGCTGTTGATGGCCGGCGGTGCGGTCCTCGGTCTCGCCGGCCTGACCTGACCAGCCGTCCGAGAGGGCGCCACCGGTATCGTATGGTTGCACCGGCCAGCACCCGCTGTGCTCCACTACCTATGTTGACTTCGCCTCATCACGACCACCTGGCCACGCCGGCCACTCAGCTCTTCAAACGCCATCCCTGGCACGGCGTCTCGCTCGGCGTTGACGCGCCACGTCTGGTGACCTGCTACATCGAGATCGTGCCCACCGACACCGTCAAGTATGAGCTCGACAAGGCGACCGGCCACCTGAAGATCGATCGCCCACAGAAGTACTCCAGCGTGTGCCCAACCTTGTATGGGCTGTTGCCTCAAACGTATTGCGGCGAACGAGTCGCCGAGACGTGCCGCCAGAAAACGGGCCGTTCGGACATTGTGGGTGATGGCGATCCGATGGACGTCTGCGTCCTATCGGAGCGACCGGTCAGCCACGGCGACATTTTGCTGCGCGCCATTCCGATCGGTGGCCTGCGCATGATCGATCATAACCAGGCTGACGACAAGATCATTGCCGTTCTCCGAGACGATCCCGCGTACGGCGATTGGACCGACATTTACCAGTGCCCGCCGTCGTTCATCGATCGCCTGCGACACTACTTTTTGACCTACAAAGAAGTGCCAGGCGAATCAGGCGGGCTGGTGGAAATTGCCGAGGTGTACGGCCGCAAGGCAGCCCACGAAGTGATCGAGCTCAGTCGCGCTGACTACCGCGACCGCTTCGGCGATATCGAGCTGTCACTCGACTCGATTAGCCAGGACATACGCGTGTAGCGCTGTGCGTGTCGGCATCATCGCGCCGATTGCCTGGCGCGTACCGCCGCGACACTACGGACCGTGGGAACGCGTCGTATCGATTCTCACCGAAGGCCTGGTGGCACGCGGTGTCGATGTCACGCTGTTCGCGACGGCCGACTCGCAAACAGGCGCCCACCTGTCTGCCGTCGCGCCGCGCGGCTACGCCGAAGACGACTCGCTGGACGCCAAGGTCTATGAGTGCCTGCACATCGCCGCTGCCTTTGAACAGGCTGCCGATGGCGCATTCGATATCCTGCACAACCATTTCGATTTTTTGCCACTGTCCTATAGCCGCCTGATACGAACCCCGCTGGTCACAACGGTGCACGGATTCTCGTCAGACCGCATCGTGCCGGTCTATCGCAAATACAATGCGGCGACCTATCTGGTCGCCATCAGCGCCGCCGACCGGCGAGCCGACCTGACTTACGCGGCTACCATTCATCACGGCATACCGCTGGAAGAATTCAACGCGACCAGTGGCCCGGGTGAGTATCTCTTGTTTTTCGGTCGCATCCATCCGGACAAAGGCGCCCGCGAAGCCGTGGAGGTAGCGAACAGGACCGGCCAGCGACTGATTCTGGCGGGCATCATCCAGGATGCGGAGTATTTTCGAACGTACGTCGAGCCCTTCCTGGACGGTGATCGGATTCGCTACGTCGGCTCCGTCGGCGCCGAGCAGCGCAACGTGCTGTTGGGCCATGCGACGGCATTGCTGCACCTGGTCGACTTTGAGGAACCATTTGGTTTGTCAGTCGTCGAAGCCATGGCCAGTGGCACGCCGGTAATTGCTTATCGGCGCGGTTCCATGAAAGAATTAATTGCTGACGGCGTGAGTGGAGTGCTCGTCGCGCCAGGCGACATTGACGCCGTTGTCACGGCCGTCGAAGGAGTCGCTGCGCTTGACCGCGGTGCCACCCGCGCACACGTCGAACG
>DASYKL010000301.1:0-3425 GCA_035995405.1 Chloroflexota bacterium | reverse complement strand
TCATTGGAACAGACACGCGCCACCGTGGATGCCGTTGCTGAAGCGCGCGTGCCGTTGCAGGTTGCGTTCATGCGCCGCTTCGATCCAGCGTTTCGCCAGGCCAAAGACGCCATTCAGGCGGGCCGCATCGGCCAACCGGTGACCTTCAAAGCCGTCAATCGAGATCCCGTTTGCCCCAGGCCCGAGTTCGCCGATCCGGCCCATAGTGGCGGACTGGTTATCGATATGGGCATCCACGACTTCGACGTCGCACGGTGGCTGATGTCGAGCGAAGTCGAAAGCGTCTCGGCCGAGGGCTCGCTGCTCGCCTGCCCCGACCTCGCCACCGTAGGGGATATCGACAATGCGATCGTCAACCTGCGGTTCAGCAACGGTGCGCTCGGTAACCTCGAGCTCAGTCGCAACGCCCGCTATGGTTTCGACGTCCGCACCGAAGTCCTCGGGACTGACGGAGCTGTGATTGCTGGTGATTTCCCGGTGTCCGGTGCCGACATTGGTGCGGCTCGCCTGCTTTCGTCGGTGCCGGCCGGTGGGCCCGACGAGACGCCGCATTTCGTGCGTCGCTTCGCCCTCGCCTATCGCGCGCAGATCGAGGACTTCGTCGACGCTTTGCAGCAGCAGCGCACGCCAAGCATTGGCGGGGCCGAGGCGCTCGCCGCCTTTGAGATCGCACACGCCGCGACATTGTCATGGCAACAGCAGCGCCCGGTAGCGCTCACCGAAATGCGTGCCGCGGGTGGCTGAGACCCGCCGCTTGACGATGGCTCAGGCGTTGATCGCCTACCTGCACCAGCAGCACGTCGAGCGAGATAACCAGACGAATCCCTTCTTTGCTGGCTGCTTTGGCATTTTCGGACACGGCAATCTGGCGGGCATTGGGCAGGCGCTCCAGCAGACCCCAGACCTGCGTTACTACCAGTCCCGCAACGAGCAGGCGCAGGTCCACACGGCGATTGGTTTCGCCAAGACGAAGAACCGTTTGCAGACATTTGCGTGCACGTCGTCGATCGGTCCGGGCGCCACGAATATGCTGACGGGGGCAGCGACAGCCACCATCAACCGCTTGCCCGTCCTGCTGCTGCCCGGCGATATCTTCGCTCGGCGCAACGTCGCACCGGTCCTCCAGCAGCTGGAGTCAGACCGCTCGCAGGATATCTCCGTCAACGATGCATTCAAACCCGTCAGCCAGTACTGGGACCGCATCAACCGTCCGGAGCAGTTGCTGACATCGCTGCCCGAAGCACTCCGCGTGCTGACCAGCCCCACGCGGACCGGCGCCGTGACGGTGGCGCTGCCGCAAGACGTCCAGACCGAAGCATTCGACTACCCCACCGCATTTTTCGAACGACGTATCTGGCAAATTCCGCGCAACCGGCCGGATCGAGCGCTGCTCACCGAAGCCGCGCGTGTGGTCCGTGCCAGCCGTCGGCCATTGATCGTCGCTGGCGGCGGCGTGATCTACAGCGCGGCTACCGAGCGGCTGCGCGACCTGGTCGACGCGACCGGCATTCCGGTCGGCGAAACCATGGCCGGCAAAGGCAGTCTGCGGTTCGACCACCCGCTCAACCTCGGCGCCCTTGGTGCAACTGGTACGCTCGCCGCTAACCGTCTGGCGCGCGACGCCGATCTGGTGATCGGCATCGGCACCCGCTACAGCGACTTCACCACGGCTTCGAAAACTGCGTTTCAGGATCCAGAGGTGCGGTTCATCAACATCAATGTGGCCGAATTCGATGCGGCCAAGCATGCTGCTATCGCACTGGTCGGCGATGCCCGCGCCACGCTCGACGACCTGTTGCCGCTCCTGAGTGACTATCAGGTCGACCGGGAGTATCGCCGCTCGGCCGAACACCTGCACGCGGACTGGGACCGCGAAGTCGAACGTATCTACGCCGAACGTTTGCAGCCGCTCCCCAGCCAGGGCGAGCTGATCGGCGCGGTCAACGAGCTGGGGGATCCCGAAGCGATCATGGTGTGTGCCGCTGGGAGCCTCCCCGGTGATCTGCACAAGCTGTGGCGAAGTCGGCACCCCAAGCAGTACCAGCTGGAATACGGCTACTCCTGCATGGGGTTCGAAATCGCCGGCGGACTCGGAGCGAAGATGGCCGATCCCAGCCGCGAGGTGTACGTGCTCGTGGGCGACGGCTCGTACCTGATGATGTCGTCGGAGATCGTCACATCGATTCAGGAGGGCTACAAGCTGACGATCGTGCTGATCGACAATGCCGGCTTCAAGAGCATCGGCGCATTGAGTCGGTCGCTCGGTCAATCCGGCTTCGGAACGCGCTACGTGTTCCCGCTGCGCGGCGCGCTACCTGGTGACAGTGAGTCCGTTGCAGCAGAGACGCTGCCGGTGGACCTCGCCGCGAACGCGCGTAGCCTCGGCGCGTGTGTGATCGAGTGCACCACGTACGCTGATTTCGCAGGTGCGCTCGAGTCGGCCCGCGGTAACGATCGAACGACGGTCATCTACATCCAGAACGATCGCCTACACGGCGTGCCAGACTACGAAGGTTGGTGGGATGTACCAGTCGCTGAAGTCAGCGACATGCCGTCGGTCGCCGCTGCGCGACGGACCTGGGAGGCAGGTCGCCAGCGCGAGCGCTATTTCTTCTGATTGGCAGCCTGCAGCAAGGAGGTCAACGCTCGGCACTCAGTCATCGGTCGTCGTTCGTCAACCGGATAGCTTTTGGTCAGGGGAATTTTATGAGTGGCATTGCGCGCATTATCGGTCCACTTCTCGCGGCGCTCGTCGTCGCCATCGCTCTGCCCGCCGTCGGCGGTGCCCAGCCTGGTCCTTTTCGTTTCGTCGTCGTAACCCACGGTCAGGCGTCCGACCCGTTCTGGTCCGTCGTTAAGAATGGCGTCGACCAGGGCGCCAAAGACATGGGCGTGAGCGTCGAATACCAGGCGCCTGGACGTTTCGACATGGTGGCCATGTCGCAGTTGATCGACGCGGCTGTCGCCTCTCGACCCGACGGCCTGGTGGTGTCTATTCCAGATGCCAATGCCCTCGGCCCGGCAATCAAGCGCGCCGTCGATGCGGGTATTCCGGTGGTCTCCATCAACTCTGGCAGCGATGTCGCGCAGGCGTTGGGGATCCTGACTCACGTCGGTCAGACGGAGTTCGAAGCAGGACAGGGTGGCGGCACGCAGATGGCTGTCGCCGGTGTGAAACACGCGCTCTGCGTCAACCAGGAAGTTGGCAACGCGGCGCTCGATCTGCGCTGCAACGGCTTCAAAGACACGCTCGGCAAAGGTGGCGGGACCGTCGATGTCCTCGCCGTGGACCTCGCCAATCCAACCGATTCACAGCAGCGCATCCAGGCCGCGTTGACCGCCGACCCGACCGTCGACGGCATCATGACGCTCGGTCCGACGGGCGCCTCACCCGCCCTGGCCGCGCTGACCTCGATGGGCAAACT
>DASYKL010000300.1:0-4386 GCA_035995405.1 Chloroflexota bacterium | reverse complement strand
CGACCACGTTGCAGGACGGCCTGCAGGTGGCTATGGGCGGGTTGGTAGGCGTCCGTGGCCGACGGAGCGACGCCGTTTGGAGTGCCCGTCACCGAGCACTCGCCAAGAGCGTTGGGCTGTCATGGATCGCTTCTTCGTCGGTCCACAGGTTGTCGTCTTCGCCAAGCCAATAGTTGACCCACGAGCTCTGCCCCCACTTGCGCTGGTCGATCGGTCGCTGCAGACGGCGCAGATCACCAATATGGTCTTCCTCTTCGGCGCGCTCGTACGCCATCAGCCAGACGCAGCGCATGCCAGGGTATACCTCGCAGTCGCCGTTGGGACTGACCCCGCCGCACGGTCCATTCCGCAATTGCTTGGGGCACGTCATGGGGCAGGCGTAGGCGGTCACTGGCAGAGCGCACTGGCCGCACATGCGACAGCCGAAGAGCCTGTTTTTGACCAGTCGCTCGGCGAACGTAAATGCCTTGTACAGGGCTGGCGTCTTGTGCAGGAAGACGCCGACGCCGTACCAGATGGGGATGCGCCGATCCAGGACGCGGTGCATGGCGAGCATTGCCCGCGTGCTGGCGCGAGGTGGAAATGGGCGCGCCAGATCGGTCGTCGGAGCGGTCGTCGGAGCGGTGGGCGGCATAAACGGCTTACAGCTTGCCACCACGGCGGGGGGTCTGGCATCCGCAGCGTACCACAAAGTTTTAGCCGTTCCTTTGTAGGTTGTCCACAAGTCGTGCCGTCGGACGCCCGGCCCAATCTCAAAAAGAGGGCGGCAGGGGAAACCGCTTTGTGGGAAGCACACGGACACCCCTTGACGGCCATGCTAGGCTACGGCCACGATGCGGGCTGCGCGGACACGCCATACCCCAAGTGTTGCCACGGCGCACACCGTCCGCGAGCGACTCGCCACCCGCGTCCTCGTTTGTGACGGCGCAATGGGCACCATGCTTCACGCCGGCGGCGTCTCGCTCGATCGCTCGCTGCCCGAGCTGAACCTGTCCCACGCTGACCTGGTCCGTTCGATCCACCGCGCCTATATCGCCGCGGGCGCCGACGTCATCGAGACAAATACGTTCGGCGCCAGTCGTCTGCGTCTGGCCCGCTTCGGCTTTTCCAACCGCGTCACCGAGCTGAACCGCGCTGGCGTACGGCTGGCACGTGAAGCGCGGACTCAGGCAGGTGCGACGTCGAACGTGCTCGTGGCGGGCTCGGTCAGTCCGGCGACGCCGGCGGGGCTGGCTCACCGAGTCGGCTCGCGCGAGCTGCGGGATGCATTCCGCGAGCAGATCGAGGCCCTGTACGTAGGAGACGACGATGGCGGCGTCGACCTGCTGCTGTTCGAAACGTTTGGCAATCTGGCCGAACTGGTCGAAGCCGTTGGCGTGGCGACCAGCCTCGGCTCGCTGCCGATCGTGGCCCAGATGACATTCGTCGAGGACGGCCGAACTCTCGGCGGCGACAGCCCCGAAGAATTTGCCACCGCCATGGCTGGCCTCGGCGTCGCGGCGCTGGGTGCCAATTGCACGCTCGGCCCGCAAGGCCTGCTCGATATTCTGGTGGAGCTCGCGCGATGGTCGAGTCTGCCGCTGACCGCGCAGCCAAACGCCGGACCGCCAACGCTGGTCGATGGCCATTTCCAGTACTCGGCGGCTGACCCAGCGTATTTCGCACGCCACGCCCAGCGATTCGTCGAGTTGGGCGCGACGCTCGTCGGCGGCTGCTGTGGCACGACGCCCGCGCACATCGAGGCCGTCGCCAGCACAGTCAACGGCATGCAGCCGGCGCACCCGGCTCGGGCGACGGGTGGCGGACGCACGCTGAGTCTGAATTTACGCCAGGTCGACACGCGCGAAGAGCACCTGCCTAATCCGCTGCTCGATCGGGCTGCCCGAGGCGAATTGATCGTCGCGTGTGAGCTACCGCCGGCGGTCGGCGCCGACGCGGACCAGGCGGTTGCCGACGCGGCGCTGCTCAAAGGAGCCGGCTGTCATGCCGTCATCGTCGGCCCGGTTGGCAGCACGCGCGCCCACGTCAGTCCCGCCAGCATCGCGCTCATGGTCCAGCAACGCGTGCCGGACCTGGAGGTCATTTTGACGGCCACCACCTGGGAAAAGAGCCTGATGGTGCTGCAAGCGGACCTTCTCGGAACGTACGCGTTTGGTATTCGCCACGTGTTGTGTCGCACAGGTACGCCGCCACTGCATGGCGATTATCCGAACGCCGCCGGCGTGTGGGAAGTGGACTCGCTGGGACTGATCGATGTCCTGCGCGGCCTGAACGAAGGACGTGATTACAACGGCATTCCCGTCGGTCGGCCGACGAGGTTTGTCATCGGTGCGCGCGTGAATCCAGCCGCCAGTGACTTCATCCACGAAGTCGCCACGGCGCAACGAAAACTGGCGTCCGGCGCCAATTTCCTGGTGACTCCGCCCGTCTATGACCTCGACGCGTTGGAGCGCTTGCTGGCAGCAATCGATCCGCCCGCTGGCATTCCGCTGCTCCTGGGGCTGATGCCCCTGCACGATCTGCGTCACGCCGAATACCTGCAGCATGAAGTACCCGAAATGGCAGTCCCGCCGAGCATGCTGCAGCGTATGGCTGACGCGGGCGAACGCGGTCCGCTGATTGGTCGCGACATCGCGCGGGAGCTGCTCCGCTCTGCGCGCGAACGCGTCACGATCGGAGGCGTGGTGTTGTCGTCGGCTGGCGGTTCGGCGGCCGAGTTAGCCGCTCTGGTGCCGACACTGGCCTCGTGAGTCCGGTGGCTGTTCTCGCGATGCTGCCGAGTTAATGGCCAGTGATCCCGCGGTAAGCGCACTCCAGGCCCAGAACGCGGCGCTGCGACAACTCGTAGTGATCCACGACCGCCTGGGGGCGCTGGTCCTGCAAGGCGCGGATGTGAGCGCTATTACCGGGATGCTGGCCGAGCTGATCGGCCGTCGCGTGCTGCTGCTCGATCCTCTGCTGCAGGTCGTTACCAGCTCGACGTCCACTGCTGACAGTGGCGCTTTCACGTGGGCGCCTGGTGAGGGCTACATGCGTGCCGTTCTGGCGACGCTCGCCCGCGAACGACGTCCGTTGCGCGTTCCGCCGATGGCCGATTTCGGTGTCGCGGCCAGCTGCGTCCTGGCGCCGGTGGCCGTCGGCGATGCGATCCTCGGTTACCTGGCACTGCTTGCCGAAGGCGACGAGGCCGGCGGTGAAGACCTCGAGCTGCAGATCGTGCAGCACGCCGCGACGGTCTATGCGCTGTCGATGATGCGCGAGCGGATGGCTGCCGAAGTCGCTCGTCAGCTCAAAGACGAAGTCTTCGAAGGGCTGCTGCTGGGTCGGACGCAAGATGAGCAGATCGCCCGCGAACGCGCGCTGCGGCTCGGCTACAACCCGCGACTGACGTATCGGGCATTGGTGTTGGTGGCCCGCGATGCGCTGCCCGGTGACGATCCCGGCCCTGAACGGATTGCTCAGCGGCGACGATTATTAGAGAGTCTGGGGGAGTTGTGCGCGCGCCACGCCCCCGGTGCGCTCGCGACGCTGCGGGACGATGCGCTGGTGGTGCTGGTGGCGGAGCCTGCTAACGCACGTGAGCTGGCCCAAACCGCGTTGCAGCAAGCCAAAGCGTTGTTGCCGGCTTGGCCGGTCACGGTGGGCATCGGTGGCGCGTGCGATAGCGCCAGTGCGATCGCGCGCTCCTATGCCCAAGCACGTCGGGCGCTCGAAACCGCGCAGCGTTTCGGCGGCCAGGGTGACGTCGTAGCGTTCGAAGACCTGGGTGTGTATCGCTTGCTGTTCCACGTCACGGACCCTGCCGAGCTAAGTGGATTTATCGATCAGGTACTGGGTCGTCTGCTGGAGTATGACCAGCGTCACAGCTCCGATTTTCTCCGCACGTTAGGGACCTTCTTGAGCTTGAATGGCAACGTTCAAGGGACGGCTCGTGAGCTGAGTCTGCACGTCAACAGCGTGACCTATCGTTTGCAGAGAATTCAGGCCATCACCGGGCTGGACCTTGAACAATCAGAAGATCGTTTGTTAGCTCAGGTCGCCCTCAAGATTCTCAACGGCGTAGGTGCGTGACGACGCTACGTCAGCCCCAGACTTTGCGCGCGGTATCCACCACCAGCTCGAGTTTGCGCCGCTGCTCGTCCCAGCTCAACAGATTCCCTTGCTCGACCGACGCGAAGCCGCACTGCGGGCTTAACGCCAGGTTTTCGGTTGGGACGTACCTGGAGGCTTCGTCGATCCGTCGCAGCAAGTCATCTTGCTTTTCCAACTGGCCGACCTTGGTGGTCACCAGACCGAGCACAACCTGCTTGCCCTGGGGAATGAATCGCAAGGGCTCGAAGCCACCGGCTCGATCGGAATCGTACTCCAGCAGGAACCGGTCGACGT
>DASYKL010000299.1:0-2412 GCA_035995405.1 Chloroflexota bacterium | reverse complement strand
CGCGTTTCAGGCCCAGCGATTGCAGACCATGGCTGAGCTGATTCACGCTCGCCAGCACCGCGGCCGACGTGTATTGCCGCTCGTCGGCGTCGACGACGGCGACGTGGTCGGGTCGTTGTTGCGCCAGGCCCCAGAAGTTGTCGAATGACACGCGTGTCCCCCCCTTTTGCGCGGGTCGTCTACTGACGCAAGCCGAGGAGTTTGGCCGCGTTGTCTTTGAGGATCAGCGGCTGGACCTCTTCGCGAAAGCCCGCGGCAGCGAAATCGGCCAGCCAACGGTCGGTGGTGATCATCGGGTGATCCGACCCGAACAACACTTTGTTCTTGAGCAAGGTGTTGGCGTACTGGACCAGCATGGGCGGGAAGTACTTGGGCGACCAGCCAGACAGGTCAATGTAGACCTGCGCCTTGTGCAGCGCGATGGCCAACGCTTCTTCCTGCCACGGGAACGAGGGGTGGGCCATGATAATCGGCATATCCGGGAAATCGACGGCCACGTCATCCAGGTAAATGGGATTGCCGTACTTCAAACGAATACCGCCGCCGGCGCCCGAACCCTGGCCGACTGCCGTCTGACCGGTGTGGAACAGCGCCGGCAGCTTTGCAGCGGCGATCACTTCATAAAGCGGATACATGCGCTGATCGTTGGCGTAAAAGCCTTGCGAAGGCGGGTGGAATTTGAAGCCCTGCGCACCGGCTTTGATCAGTCGCTCCGCCTCGGCGGCGCCAGCGTCATCGCGCCACGGATCGACCATGACAAACGGCACGAACACATCGGAGTTGCGCTGCGCCGCTTCGAGCAGCTCGTCATTGGTGACCGCGCCAGGGCGGGCGCCGCGTGTTCCACCGGCATCGATGCCCCAGATGGCGCAGGCGATCTTTCGTTCGCGGTAATACGCCGCGGTCTGATCGGGTGTTTGGCCGCCGACGCCGCTACGCTGCGTCGCTCGGGCCAGCGTGTCATCGCGCGTCGGTGCCGCTGCTTCGCCGGGCGGGGTCTTGGCCGACGTGCCCGCATGCACGTGGACGTCGATCGCGGTCAGGGCAGCGACGTCGATGCTCGACTGCCAGACCATCAGCGGGCTTCCGCCGGTGCCTTTTCGGCCTGGCCGAACGGACCAACCTTCGGTGCTGCTTTTGACACCAGGTCGTGCACCACCGCGCCAAGCTCCGCCGGATCCCAGCGCGCCTTGTTGTCGGCCAGCGGGCCGGCGTGCCATGGCTCGGCGACGCTGATCTGCCCACCGCGCACATTGAAGACGCGGCCGGTCACATCTTTTGACTCGGCGCTGCCGAGCCACACGACGAGTGGCGAGATGTTGGACGGATCGCCGGCATCGAATTCGCCCTCGGCCGGCCCCGAAACTGCGCCGGGGCGGCGAATGGTATCGGTCATGCGCGTTCGCGCACCAGGCGAAATGGCATTGACCGTGACGCCATAGCGGCCCAGCTCAGCGGCCAGAATGACCGTCATATTGGCAATGCCAGCCTTGGCTGGGCCGTAGTTAGTCTGACCCATGCTCGTGTACAGACCTGCCGGCGAGGACGTGTTGATGATCCTCGCGTCGACGAGCGTGCCGTCCTTTGACTTGTCGCGCCAATACACCGCCGCGTGATGGCTCATGCACCACGTCCCACGCAGGTGCACGCGAATGACCGCGTCGAAATCTTCCACAGTCATGTTGAAGATCATCCGATCGCGCAAGATGCCCGCGTTGTTGACGATGACGTGGATGTCGCCCCACTGCTGGATGGCGGCATCGAGAAGTCGCTTGGAGCCTTCGTAATCGGAGATGTCGTCGCCGTTGGCGATGGCTTCGCCACCCATCGCGCGGATGGCGTCGACGACTTCGCCGGCTGGTCCGCTTGAGCCGCCGCTGCCATCGAGCTCTGCGCCGACATCATTGACGACTACCTTGGCGCCCTGGCGGGCGAACTCGAGCGCGTGTTCGCGGCCGAGCCCACGCCCAGCACCCGTAACGATGACCACGCGGCCATCACAAATTCCGGCCATACTGACCTCCCGTGGCCCGCCAGTATATGCCCCAACATTCCACGTAGCGCAAGTGGCTTTCACACTGTAAAATGGCGTTATCGAGTGAGGGAGCGTACCGATCCGTGACAGAGGGCACCGCCACCAGCGTCATTACGACTGTCGACCAGCTCAAGCAATACGTTGGCCAGGAAACCCGGGTCGGCGATTGGCACACCGTGACCCAGGACGAAATTAACGCCTTCGCCGAGGCCACCGGCGATCACCAGTGGATCCATGTCGATCCGGAGCGCGCCAAGAGCGGTCCGTTCGGCGGCACCATTGCCCACGGGTTCTGGACGTTGTCAGCGGCGCCGTTCATCATGCGCGGCGGCGAAGGCATTCAAGTGCGACTGCCAAGTCGCATGGGCGTCAACTAC
>DASYKL010000298.1:0-3409 GCA_035995405.1 Chloroflexota bacterium | reverse complement strand
AAGTACATGAATTTGCGCCCGACCAGATTGGCAAACAATCCGGGCTGCTGGCGGACGAATTCCGCTGTCTCCTGCAGAAACAGGTCATTCAATTGCAGCTCGTCCGCGGCCATGAAGCGCGCCTGCAATTCAGGCGAAGCGCTTGCGAACATGTCTTTGTCCGCCGTCAGAAGCGACGATCCGTTGGCGTTTGGATTGTTGCCCTTCCAGACATCTTCCAGACTCGTCGTGATCATGACGGGTCGACCAATAAAAACGGTGTTGCGCGCGATCCACGGCGTGGCGATCGCAGCTCCAAGCAGCACGACACCGAACGTGGCGGCAAGCCCCTGGCGCCGCAGCAGCCACCGCGCACCGAGGCCCGCGGCGCACGCAACAAAAAAGGTCGGGCGGGTCATCAGGCTCATGCCCAGTGCCAGCGCCGTCGTCAGTCCGCTCTGTCTGGTCCAGGTCGCTCGGCCACCCCACAGCACGACCAGCGTCAGCAACAGGACGTCGAGGCCGAGGGGATGGAGCTTCAGTGTGTAGGCCATCAAGCCCGGGTGAAGGGCCGCCAGCGCCGCGCCCAGCATCGCTGGAATGGCGCCGATCGATCGCTCGCCAATCACATAAATCACGGGCGCCACGCACGCCGCCAAAAGCGCCTGAATGACCGCTACGACCAGCGGATGGTGTCCCGTAACCAGGTAGAGCGCCGCTGTAAGGAATGTATAAAGATTGCCGTCGCCGAACCCCAACGCGAGATGGCCGAACCGCGAGATGACATAACCATCACCCGCGATGATGTTCCGCGCGAGCGTCTCGTACTCCCAGAACTCAAGGTCGGCATGGCGGGCCGCGAGCAGGATCAGCCGTGGCGCCAGGCCCAGCACGAACAGGCCCGCCAACAGCAAATTCCTATTCGCACAGAGGGTTTCAGCGCGCCGCTCCAACAGCGGCCTGGCTGCTTCGAACGCCACGTGAGTCGTCAACGGAGACCGTTGGGCATATTCGGCTGCATTGTGGCACGTCGTTCAATCACAATGGGCGGCACGTGAGCCAGGCCGAAACCGTCGACGACAGGCCCCAGTTGAGCGCTGCGACGATGCTTTTGTATGCGGCTGGGTCGGTCGGGACGGGCGCTTTTTACGCCTTCAACAACTTCGTCCTGCCACCCATCCTGCAATCGTTCGGCGCACCCGACCTGTTGATCGGTTTGTTGTCGAGTACGCGCAGCATCGAAGGCGCCCTCGTTCAGCCGACCATCGGCGCACTCTCGGACCGGGTCTGGACGCGCTTCGGTCGTCGGCGTCCGTTCCTGCTGATCGGCGTGCCGCTGTCGGCGGCATTTTTCGTCGCTGGCGCCTTTGTCCACGACCTGCTGCCGCTGGCCGTGGTCATTTTCCTGTTCTCGATCTTCTTCAACGTAGCGGTCGATCCCTACACCGCCCTGTTGGCTGACATCGCACCCATCGCCCAGCGCGGCTGGCTCTCAGGCCTGGCGACAGGTGTCCAACTGGTGAGCTCCGTAGCGTTCCTCGTCGTGATCTTCTTCGCCACCTCTGGCGGCAGCGCAGTCCCGTTGTGGACCTACGCACTGGTTGCCATAGTGCTGCTGGGCAGTTTTGGCCTGACTGTGCTGGGCGTCCGCGAGCCACGCCAGCTCGACCCGTCTCATGCGCAGAGCCACAAACGGCTGCCGCTGCGGGCCTATGTCGAAGCGCTCGGCGAGCAGCGACAAGCGATGCGCTATCTCGGCACGCTGTTCGTCTATCAGTTCGGCTTGAACGCCATCTTGCCGTACCTGGTGTTGTTCATCGTGACCGACATCCACCAGACGCAACAGGTCGCATTCGGCCTGTCAGCCGGGTTGCTGCTCATGACCGCACTCGGGGCGATCGTGTTCGGCAAAGTTGCCGATCGCGTCGGTACGCACACCGTTCTGGCCATCGGCTGGGGATTGCTAGCCATCAGTGCCGTAGGCGGGGTGTTGATCACGACGTTGCCCGAGACGATCGTCGTCGTGGTCCTGGCCGGCATTGGCAACGGCGCGGCCACAGCAGTGACCTGGCCGCTCTTGACGGCGTTGATTCCGCCCGAGAAGACGGGCGTGTTCGCCGGCTTGAAAGCGGCTGCCGAATCGATCGCCATTCCGCTATCGGTACTGGTCGCGGCGGAGGTCTTTCTGCCCACATTCGGCTACAGGGGGATCTTTGCCATGCTGGCGCTCAACATCATCCTGGCGCTGGTCTTGCTGTTGCGTTTCGTGCGCGTGCCACACACGTATACTTCGTCGCCATCGGCCGGGGTGGCGAAACGGCAGACGCGGCGGACTTAAAATCCGCTTCCCCAAAAGGGAGTAGGGGTTCGATTCCCCTCCCCGGCACTCTTCAGCTAGGCTTGCTCGAAGATGAACGTGGCGGTCGCGTTGCGACGGGCTGGGGCCGCTGATGCGGCGGCCGTCGCGGCTTGTGTGCGACGGGCGTATGGCAAGTACGACGGTCGGCTGCCGCAGCCGCCGAAGCCGGTGCTTGCCGACTACGACGTGGTGGTGCGCGAGACCGATACCTGGGTGCTCGAGGACGGCGGGCGGTGCGTCGGCGTGGTGGTTCTGGTGCCTGCAGCCGACCACGTGCTGTTAGAGAACATCGCGGTCGAGCCTGAGCAGCAGGGACGCGGCTTCGGACGGTTGCTGCTGGACTTCGTCGAGACTGAAGCGCGGCGGCTCGGGACACCGGAGGTGCGGCTGTACACCAATGCGCTCATGACCGAGAACCAGGCGATCTATGCCCGCCGCGGCTATGTCGAAACCGAGCGACGCCGCGTCGATGGCCGCGAGGCGGTATACATGCGCAAGCGCGTCTCTTAGCCCAGGTGGCTCGTGGTTTCGGTGCCCGGCGTCGGGACCGAGCCATGTAACCGAATGGCCGCCCAGATCGCGATCTGGGTGCGGCTGCGAAAGCCGAGCCGCTGCAGGATTTCGGCCACGTGATTGGCGACCGTACCTTGAGCGACCACCAGCCGCGCGGCGATCTCCGCATTGGTCAGGCCGTCGGCAACCAGACTGGCAATCTCCTTCTGGCGAGGGGTGATCAGGTCGAGCTGTTTGTCGCGCGCGACAGCGGGCAACCGGGTCGGTTCAGACGTGGCGGCTGGCGGCTGGCTGTGCAGTGCGCGGGTCAGACGCGCGACCGTGTCCGTCGGCTCGTCGACATCCGCCCGCATGACGACCGTCGGCACCATCAGGCAGAGGCGGGCAATCTGTGCGCGCTCGGCATCGGAGGGTGACGATTGCGCGGTCGCCGTGACGATGATGGCCGCCTGGACGGCATGCCGCTGAATGACGGTTTCGAGGTCGGACAGGTCAGAACAGGGTTCGATGTCGAAACCTTCGTCGCGCAAGGCAGACGCCAGCGATGCTGGCGCGAGC
>DASYKL010000297.1:0-3683 GCA_035995405.1 Chloroflexota bacterium | reverse complement strand
GGCTCCATTAGGTCCCACAAGTACAGACAAGTTTCGCGGAGAAAATGCGACAGCTCGCAGTGACTTGTAGTTGTGAAGGGATAGTTTGGTAATTTTCAAGGACTCGTTGCGCCTTACCTCCCAAGGTAGGATATCAAACCGACGGATGACGCACGTGAACACGAAAAGCGCGTAGACGTCCAGATAAATGGCGGTACGGACCGGTGGGTTCAGGCGTTGGTCGCACAGCAGTTACTCGGTTGCACAGCTGATCCTGTTCGGCAGCAGAGTCGTGGCTTGGGTCGGCTGCTGCTCAACCGTGCCCGGCGCATAACGGTGTGCCGTTCGGTGGACTTCGAGACCGAGTGGGCCCGGTCGATAAGCTTTGATGGCTTTGAACGAGTTCGTGAGCGCATATCAGTTCTTCCCATTCTGTGGGTCAACCAACGATGTTGACGGTCGTACGGAGGTCCATTAGACGCAGAGGACCTGTGATTGCACGAAAAGCTGCACGTGCTACTGTCGAGCTATCCAGCTGCGCGCCGTGTACGTTGCGAGGCGTGATAGAATAGGCGTTCTAGAAAAGGGAACGACAGATCATGCTCCAGGCCGAGCGCCCACGCTTCGTCTATCAGCCTTCACTTCTCACGGCATCCGCTGTCGGTGGCGCGGAAGACCTGGATTTCGGGCAGGCTCGACGCATCTTGCTTGATGCCAGGTCGTGGATTGAGCACATCCCCAACTGGCTTAGCGAGCCCGACGCGCTGTTCGCTGAACTCATCGAGACTGCGCCGTGGTTACAGCGCGATCGCTGGATGTATACGCGCCAGGTCAGCGAGCCACGGCTCACGGCCGACTTCCCAGACGTGGCTCAAGTGCCGCTCAAGGGCTTGCGCGACATCGCCGCGGCTTTGTCTGAGCGCTTCGGCGTGCGCTACCGCTCGCTCTGGGTCAACCTGTACCGCAATCAGCACGACTCTACCGCCTGGCATGGCGACAACATCGGGCGCATCCAGGCGCGCAGCATCGTGCCCGTGCTCACGCTGGGTGCCACCCGCCGCTTTCTCATCCGCCCCACCAGCGGCGGCTCGGCGTGGACGTTCCGCCCCGCCTCAGGTGACCTGATCGTGATGGGTGGGCGAGCGCAGCGCGATTGGCGCCACTGCGTGCCAAAGGAGTCGACACCGAGCGGGCCGCGGATCAGCATCAACTTCGCGCCCGAACGCCACACCGAGTTACGCGGCATCGGGCGCGTCGACTAAGTCCGAGTCCGGTGCTCTGGCGAGCATGCAGTGAACCGCCGGCGCGGCGGGTCGGTAGGTGCCGATCCGAGATTGCGCCTAGGATGGACGCGTGCAAACAGGAGCAGTCCTTCACCAGCATGAGCTGGGGCCCGATGTGGCGGTCTTGCGTGATTATGGGCAGACCGTGCAGGACCTCGGGTACGACTTTATTGTTGGCGCCGATCACGTTGTTGGCGCGGACCCGGCGGCGTATCCGCAGATGCAGCGGGTGTTTCCTATCGACAATTTTCTGCGCGAACCACTGACCGTGTTCGCGTTTTTGTCGGCGGTTGCTCCAGGGCTTGGCTTTCTGACCAGCGTCATCATCTCGCCGCAGCGGCAGACCGTGCTGCTGGCCAAGCAGGCGGCCGATATCGACACCTTGTGTCACGGTCGGCTGCGGCTGGGGGTCGGCATTGGCTGGAACCCGATCGAGTACGAAGCCCTCGGCATGCGCTTTGAGGACCGCGCGCGTCGGTTCGAGGAGCAGCTCGACGTCATGCGCCAGGTGTGGACCGAACGCGTCGTCACGTTCGAAGGTCGCTTTCACCAGCTGCATGCCGCGGGGATCAACCCGCGGCCCATTCAGCAGCCAATTCCCATCTGGATCGGCGCCGCGGCTGAAGCGGCGGTCCGCCGCGCGACGCGCATCGCCGACGGCTTTCTGCCCCTGCGACCACTGGAGGGTGGCTGGCAAGCGACGATGGACAAGATCTGGGGCTGGCTCGACGAGTTCGGCCGGCCACGTGCTGCATTTGGGATCGAGGGCCGTCTGGATGCTGGTCAGGGCACGCCCGACGAATGGCGCAAGACGTATGAGATGTGGCGTGGATATGGCGCGTCGCACCTGTCCGTTTCGACATCGGGGCTGGCAACTCCAGCAGCCCATCTCGATCGCTTGCGTGAAGTGCGCGAAACGCTCGATCTTGGTAGCTAGCCTTTGACGCCGCCGATACGAATGCCTTCGACGAAATAGCGTTGGAAGGCGAAGAACACCAGCATCATCGGGATCGCGGCCACCGCGGCGCCGGTCATGAGCATGCCGTAGTCGGTGTTGAATTCGCCTTGCAGCGTCGCCAGGCCGACTTGAATCGGATACTTGAAGCTGTCATGGAGCACGACCAGGGGCAAAATGAAGCCGTTCCAGTAACGCTGGAACGTGAAAATGGCTAGCACGGCGAGGGCTGGAGTGCACAACGGCAAGATGATGTGGCGGTAGATCTGCCACTCTGAGGCGCCGTCGACGCGGCCAGCGTTTTCGAGCTCAGTGGGCAGCGTCTGGATGTATTGCTTCATGAGAAAGACGCCGAAGACGTCAGCGAAACCGGGCAGGATCACGCCCGGATAACTGTCGAGCAGGTTCAGGTCCTTCAACAAGAAGAAAACAGGGATCAGGGTGACCTGGGCGGGGACGGTCAACGTGCTCAGGACGAGCCAGAAGATGACGTTTTTGAGCGGGAAGTTGCGTTTGGCGAAGGCGTAGCCGGCCATGCTGTCAAACAGCAGGTGGAACACGGTCACCGTGCCAGCGATGAGGAGCGTGTTGGCTAGCCAGCGGACGACGGGGGTCGTGTTGAAGAGCCTGGTGTAGTTCTGCGCGGTCAGATCACGTGGGATGAGGTCGGGCGGGACTTTGACGATGAACTGTTGCGGGCTGAGACTGGTGGCGAACAGCCAATACAGGGGGAAGAGAGAGAGGACTCCCGCGGCAGTGAGAAGGATGTAGACGAGCAGGCGACCGGGATCGGCGCGCGCCCAGTGGACGGCGGCCACAAGGCCTGGACGCGGCAGCTCCCCCGATTCGTACGCCGTCCTAGTACTCCACATCAGTCTGCAGCCAGCGGAACTGGATGACGGCCACGATCACTGCCATCACGAACAGGATCACGGCCTGGGCACTCGCCAGGCCGTAGCGACCGAATTGGAACGCGGTGCTATAGATCAACTGGACGATCGTGATCGTGGCGTTGTTCGGGCCGCCGCCGTTGGTCATGATGTAGACGCGCTCGAAGACCTGGAACGCCAGGATCGTGTACACGACGACCAGGTAGAGGGTCGTGGGACGGAGCAGCGGGATCGTGATGTGGCGCCACTTGGGGTACCAGCCGGCGCCTTCGACGTCGGCGGCTTCGTACAACTCTTTGGGGATGCCGCCGATCGCGGCCGAGTACAGGACAACTCCGCCCCCGGGGATGATCAGGATCGTGCTCAGGATCACGGCGGCCAGCGCTTCGTCCGAGCTGCCGATCCATGGGTGGGGGCTGAGGCCAAAGACGTTCAGGATGGCGTTGGCGAGGCCGAAGGGGTTCGGATTGAAGATCCAGCGCCAGACCATGGCGACCAGGATGGCCGAGTTCACCAGGGGCAGGTAGAACAGGGCGCGGTAGAAGGTCTGGCCCCGCGCTGGCAGGGGCTGGAGCA
>DASYKL010000296.1:0-4839 GCA_035995405.1 Chloroflexota bacterium | reverse complement strand
CTCAACGGGTCTCGACGGGTCTCGAGCGGCCGAACCTCGGGCGCCGCGGGCTTGATGCTCATCGCCCGCATCAACCCGCGCCGAACACTTACTAGACAGATCAGCGTCCTCGTTGCCTGGCCCGGTCGCGGCCAGGTATCTGCCAGGCCAAGCAACGGCCGCAAAGCTAAGATTTCTCTGAGAACAGTGACTAGTGCAGGTGTCGATCGTCGCCTACCCGCCCTACCGCGCCGGCCTCGGCGCCGGCACGCTGGTACTCGACGTCCCGGACGGGAGCCGGCTTCGAGACCTTCTGCTGCTCCTGGCCCAGCGCAGTCGAGAGTTCGAACCCCTGGCCAACGCCCGCGGCGACGAATGGCTCTGGGGCCAGCTTCTGGTCCATGCCCGAGGTGAAATAGTCCGCCTCAATGATGGTCTTCACGAGGGCGACCGTCTGGAGCTCCTACCGCCCATAGCCGGCGGGCAGGCCTATCCTGTTGTCTAGTCGTTTATGACCCTGCCCATGCTGCATCTCAACGGCGAGCCTTTCGACCAGGGCCGGCAGCACGGCCTCGCGCTGCGTGAGCAGATCGGCCACAACCTCGACGTCTATTACGACCGCTTTCTTCGCGAAGGCCAGCTCGAAGCACACGACGCGCGCGACCGCGCCGCGCGCTATGTCCCGCTCCTCGACGGGTTGCCGTATTTCGACGCGCTGCGAGGGATGGCGCTCGGTTCCGGCTTCGAGCTGCTCGACTTGCTGGTGCTCAACGTGCGGTACGAGCTGCTGTACTACCAGTACGGCGTGTGCGGCATCGGTCAGCCAGACGGCTGTACGTCGTTCGCCATCCTGCCCGACGCATCGGCCAACGGACATCTGCTGCTCGGCCAGAACTGGGACTGGATTCCCGAAGTCAAAGGCGCCGTCGTGCATACGCGTGAAAAAGACGGCCTGGAAACGCTGGGCTTTACCGAAGCCGGCATCGTCGGGGCCAAGATCGGCCTGAACTCGGCTGGTGTCGGTCTGACGATCAACGGCTTGATGTCGACCGTCGACGATTGGTCACGCCTTGTCTTGCCGTTCCACGTGCGCTGTTATGAGATCCTGCGGCGGCACACGTTCGCCGATGCCGTGGACGTCGTCAACAGCGGCCAGCGCGCCTGTTCCGCGAACTTTCTCATCGCGCAGACGCCCGATCGCGCGATCGACCTCGAGGCAGCGCCAGATGGCGTCAACGAAATTACCGCCACCGAGGGCGCGATCGTCCACGCCAACCACTTCGTCGATCCAGCCCGGCTCGGGATTGAGGAGCCGGTGACAGAACGGCGGCCGCATTCCTACTGGCGCCATAGCCGCATGCGCGCGCTTCTCGACGCCCGAGCGCCCGTCGCGGTCGGCGACCTCGAAGTGTCACTGCAGGATCATGACAATCATCCAGACGGCATCTGTCGCCACGAGAATCGCGACGATCCGCCGCAGGAGTGGCTGATCACGGTAACGTCGGCCATCATGGACCTGGACGAGCGGACGCTGCGGCTGACCGACGGCCCGCCCTGCGAGCACCTCTACGAGGGCTTCTCCATTCCGCATACGGCCCTGCTCGGCCACTGACGTGGCGCTCATGACACGCCGAACACGCGTAAAGTAAGCCGCGTGCAGATCGAGCGTTACCTGAGCGTCGACCTCGCGTCGGAACGCGAGATCTTTGACGCGGCACTGACAGAGCTGGTCCAGCTGCGCGCCGTTGAACGCATCTGGGCCCACGACCCGACCCTCTGGAAATCCGATCCAGCGGCTGATATCGAACTGAGCGACCGCCTCGGCTGGCTGAGCCTGCCTGATGATTTTCTGGCCCCCGACAAGCTAAAGGACCTGCAGACACTGGCCGCCGAGTGCAAGAGCGAAGGCATCCGCCACGTGGTCGTGTGCGGCATGGGCGGCAGCAGCCTCGCCCCAGAGGTTTTCCGCATCACCTTGGGCTCAACGGCTGGCAATCCTGAGCTGATCGTCCTCGACTTCACCGATCCGACCCTCGTGCGATCGGTTGATGCCCGGATCGACCCGAACAAAACGCTCTTCCTGATCTCGAGCAAGTCGGGCGGCACGATCGAAGTCATGTCGTTTCTGGCCCACTTCTGGGAGCTCACCGGACACAACGGGCGTCAGTTCTGCGCCATCACCGACCCCGGCACGAGCCTGGCCAAACTGGCAACAGAGCGCCTGTTCCGCAAGACGTTCCTCAACCCGACCGAGATCGGCGGACGCTATTCGGCATTGTCCTTCTTTGGCCTGGTCCCAGCAGCCGTCGCCGGGATCGACGTGCCACGTCTGCTGCAAGCAGCCCAGCACGAGAAGACGCTGTGCAGCCCAGACCGACCACCCGACCAAAACTCCGGTGCGTACCTGGGGGCATTCATCGGTGGTCTGGCCCGCGATCGACGGGACAAGCTGACCCTGCTAACGTCCCCTGGCTTGAGCAGCTTTGGGCTGTGGGTCGAGCAATTGATCGCCGAAAGCACCGGCAAAGAGGGCATCGGCATCGTTCCGGTCGTGGACGAACCGTTCGGCGCGCCGGAGGTGTACTACCGCGACCGCGCTTTTGTCGTCCTGCGCCTGGAGGGCGATGACAACACGGCGCTAGACCGCACGGTCGACAGTCTGCGCGGGACACACCCCATCATCGTGCGTCAGCTACGCGATCGATACGACGTCGGCGCCGAGATGTATTGCTGGGAGATGGCGACAGCCGTCGCCGGAGCGCTGCTGAAAATCAACCCGTTCGACCAGCCAAACGTCCAGGAGAGCAAGGACAGCACCGCGCGTGTCCTGAAGTCGCTCCAAACACAGTTGCCAGATGGGGTGCGCGTCATGCCTGAGGAGCTGTGGCGGTTCCTGGACCAGGCGCAACCGGGCGACTATGTCTCATTCCAGGCGTATGTCACGCCGCTTCCGGACATCGAGCAGCGGATCCAGGAGCTACGCCGACGCACGCGCGACCGTCGCAAAGTAGCCACTACGCTCGGCTTTGGACCTCGCTTTCTGCACTCGACCGGGCAATTGCACAAAGGTGGCCCGCGGACGGGGCTGTTCCTGCAGCTGACCTACCAGCCGCTAGACGATGTTGAGATTCCCGGCCAGCCATACACGTTCGGCACGCTCTACGCCGCGCAGTCGTTAGGCGACCTGCTGTCGCTCCACGAAAAAGGGCTTCGGGTGGGCCGTCTCGATCTCGGACCCAACCCACTAACCGGCCTCGATGCGCTACTCGACGGCGCATAAGGGTGCGGCGGTCTTGTCGGACTTAGACTGTCTGGCGACACATCGCTGCTCGATGCGGCTGACGCCTATCAACCCCTAACCACGGAGACATCCTCATGCAAATTGGCTTTGTCGGGCTCGGTCGCATGGGCGCCAACATGGTGCATCGCCTGGCACTCGGCGGACACGACGTCGTCGCCTTCAATCGCAGCCCAGGCCCGGTCGCGGAAGCGGTCCGCAACGGGGCGAACGGTTCCACCTCACTTCAGGACCTGGTGAGCAAACTGCAAGCCCCCCGCCACATCTGGCTGATGCTGCCCGCCGGCGGTGTCACCGACGATTACTTGAACCAGTTGATGGACCTCTGCCAGCCCGGTGATCTCTTTGTCGACGGTGGCAACTCGAAGTGGAAAGACACCAAGGCCCGTGCCGAGCGCATCAAAGCCCGCGGCTTCGAGTTCGTCGACTGCGGTACCAGCGGTGGCATCTGGGGTCTGCAGGTCGGCTACTCCATCATGGCCGGCGGCTCACCTGAAGCCTTCGCCCGCATCGAGCCGGTCGTCAAGACCCTGGCGCCTGAGGAGGGCTATGGCTTATTCGGCGGCAATGGCGCCGGCCACTTCGTGAAGATGGTTCACAACGGCATCGAATACGGGATGATGCAGGCCTACGCCGAGGGCTTCCAGATCATCGAGAAGTCGGAGTACCACCCCGATCTGACGCAGGTTGGCAAAGTCTGGCAACACGGCAGCGTGGTCCGCTCATGGCTGCTCGACCTCGCGGTCAATGCGTTTGAGAAGGACCTGAACCTTGACAAGTTAGAAGGGTGGGTCGACGACTCCGGCGAAGGGCGCTGGACGATCGAAGCGGCGATCGATGAAAACGTCGCCGCGCCGGTCATTACCTTGTCGCTCTTCAGCCGGCTGTACTCACGCGACACCAATTCGTTCTCCTGGCGTGTGCTGGCGGCACTCCGCAACGAGTTCGGCGGACACGCCGTTCGCGTCGACGGCCAGGAGACTGGCGTGCGATCCGCTCCGGTCGGCGGCTAGCGCCTCAACCATGGCACTCGACGTCTCGATCACGACCCGCGACGGGGAGATCATCGTGCCGCCTACGCAGCGGCCGGCACCGCCGTGCGCCATCGTGATTTTTGGCGCCTCCGGCGACCTGACGCATCGCAAACTCATCCCGGCGCTGTTCGATCTGTTCCAGGCTGGCTTGCTGTCCAAAAACTTCGCCGTGCTCGGCTTTTCGCGTTCGCCGCTGTCAAACGAGGAATTTCGACGCACGGCCCGCGAAGGCTTCCAGAGCTACACCTCCGCCACCAAGATGAACGAGAAAGCCTGGGAGGAATTCGCCGGCTGCCTGCATTACACGCCCGGCCAGTTCGACGAGCCAGCCAGCTACCAGATGTTGCGCGATCGACTGGCGGCAATTGATGAAGCGCACGGCACCGCCGGCAATCGCGTCTTCTATATGGCTACCCCGCCCGAGTTGTTCAAGACCATCACGGCCCAACTTGGTGACTCTGGACTGCACAAACGCCGCGATGACCGTGGCTTCGTGCGACTGGTCATTGAGAAGCCATTCGGGGTCAA
>DASYKL010000295.1:0-1556 GCA_035995405.1 Chloroflexota bacterium | reverse complement strand
GTTTGAGGTGTCGCAAGCGACCGAACGGCGTCTCGGTGGTCATCATCAGCGACGCTAATCGCTCTGGTGGCAAGTCAGCTGGCTCGGCGGCGGCCAACGACGGCTCGAGCCGCGGCAAGCTCGACAGCCAGCGGCCAGTCTGGGCCAACGACACGCGAACCAGATAGCTGCCACCCTCCTCAGCTCGCCGCGCCAGAGCCACCATGACCCCAAACGCGGCCAGGTAGCCGGTCATGTAATCGAGTGGATTGGCTGGAGCGAACCGCGGCACGCCGTCGATGGCGCTATCGTCGGCAATGCCGCTGGCAGCCTGGACGACACTGTCGAAACCGCGGCGATCGCGCCAGGGTCCAGTATGGCCAAACGCGCTGATCGTGACATACACGATGCCCGGTCGCAGCGCGGCGACCTCCAGCGGGCCGAATCCCCGCGACGCCAACGATCCAGGTCGATAGCCCTGCGCAAACACATCTGCGCCACCGATCAGCGTTCGCAGGCGAGCGATCCCCTCTGCGCTGGTCAGGTCGAGCGCCGCCGACCGTTTGCCATGACCCGTGTCATGCATCATGGCTTCGTTATCCGGCAAGGCCAACGTGCCGATGCGCAGGACATCGGCGCCGTGCTCGGCCAATGTTCGGGCGCACGTCGGGCCGGCCAGCACGCGGGTCAGGTCCAGGACGCGAATGCCACCCAACGGCCGGTCGGCCGCAGGCAGCGGCTCCGGCTGACTGTGGCCGAAGCGCAGGACCTCGAACAACGGCAACGTCGCCAGCGCCCGACCCTGGCCATGCGCGGCCCATTCGTCCGCTGAACGAACCATGGCTGCGCACGCGCCTCGCTCCACGATGGCGTCCTCGAGCTCGGTGCCTGTCCAGGTCGCGGTGGCCGCGGCGATGGCTGCTTCGTCGTCAGGTGCGGTCTGGAGCACGTTAGCCTGTCTGGCGCGGTGGTGCGGGAAGAGCCGCTGGTAGTACATCCATCTGCCATCCGCGGTCGGATAGATACCCAGACCACCCCCGCCCGCTCGAGGTGGCCGCGGGTTTGTGCCGTCAGCCGGCGACTCGATTCGGAGATAACGCGAGCTGCGCATGGCGGCGGCGGCCGCATCAATGTCGACGCTCACCTGTTGTGTCTGACCCGTCCGGTGCTGCCACAGCCGGGCCGCCTGCAGGGCGGCGGCGGCGATGGTCGCGGCGCCGGCTTCACCGAGCGGAAAGCGCGAGGGCAAGACCGGATCGGCACCGGTGAACTGAACGGTATCGGCGCCGGGAGGCCGCTCGGCAGCGCGCAAGAGATCGTCGAGGAGCGCGCCTGCAGCCACGCGTGCATGATGCACAGGCGTTGACGTGGACCGCAAGTCGCTGCTAGAGTCGCAAATCGTCTCAATTTTGCGGTCACTTATGGTTGATGTGGCGCGATCGGAACCAGCGGACGCGGCTGCGGTGCTGCGGCGGGAAACGCTTCACAAGCTGATCGCGCCACGCCGAGTGGCCATCGTCGGCGCGTCAGCCGATCACACCAGGACCGCCGGTCGGCCAGCCTATTACCTCACCCAG
>DASYKL010000294.1:0-4275 GCA_035995405.1 Chloroflexota bacterium | reverse complement strand
TCGAGTGGGAAGTGGTGGAAGCGCACTGGGTAGCCCAGCTGCGTGGGCTACAGGGGTTCATCACCTGCCAGGATTTTTACAACCTGCTGTATCGCGATGTCGAAAAGCGGTTTCTGCCGATGTGCGCGAAGTACGGGCTCGGCTTGATTCCGTATCTGCCGCTGGCGGGCGCCCTGTTGAGCGGTTCGTATCGGCGTCATGTGGCGCCCGAACCGGGTAGTCGAGGCGCCATCCGACCAACCTTCAAACGCTGGGACACCGATCGCAACTGGACGGTCCAAGAGCAGTTACTGGCTTTTGCGGACGGGCAAGGCTGGTCGTTGCCGGCGCTGGCGATTGCCTGGCTGTTGACACGGGCGGAGGTACCCACGGTGATCGCCGGCGCGGACCGGCCAGAGCACATCGCCGACAACGTGCGGGCGCTGGACATTCACCTCTCGCCAGAGGCCCTGGCCGAGATTGACCGTCTGACGCTGGTTGACGAAGATCGTACACAGGCACCCGTATTTCGACACTAGGGCGCGGCACTGCCCGAAAAGCCGGGCGGTCGGCAGCGACGACGTCGCACAATGTCGAGGCGATGGGTTCTGCTCCTCCTCGACGTCCAGCGCGGCCCAAGCCGAACTTTCGGCTGCTGCTGCGCGCGGTGCGCTATGTCGGCCGCCAACGTCGGCTGGCCTTGCTGGCCTATGGCTCGCTGTTCGTTGCCACCGCGGCGCAGCTCGTTGTGCCGCAACTCGTACGGGTCATCATCGATTCGGTCATCAGCAACAGTCAGCCACAAAGCGATCTGTCGGCGGTGGGTCGCGCGCTGCTCGGTGCGATGTTGGCGATCGTCGTCTTCAGCGCGGTCCGCGCCGTGTTCGCCTTTGCCCAGCAGTACAGCGCTGAGCGCATCTCGCAAAACGTCGCATTCGATTTGCGTAACGAGCTGTTCGCTCGCATCCAGCGCCTGTCCTTCAGTTACCTGGACCGTACGCAGACGGGTCAGCTGATGACTCGCGCCACCGACGACGTTGAAAAGGTTCGTCAGTTCATCGGCCAGGGCCTGGTCATGGCCCTGCAGTCGTTCGTCCTGTTGATTGCGACGCTGATCGTGCTGTGGTTCAGCAATCACGCCTTGACCCTGGTCATCCTGCCGATTTTGCCGATTGCCTTCGCCGTCTTCTTCGTCTTCGGCAGGTTGGCCCAGCCGTTGTTCATGGGCGTGCAGATGCGCATGAGCGCACTGAACACAGTGCTGCAAGAGAACGTCGCCGGGCTGAAGGTCGTCAAGGCGTTTGGCCGCGAGCCTGAGGAGTTGGCTCGTTTTGGCAAGTCGGCCGATGCGTTGCTGGAGCAACAGCTCAAAGTTGGCCGCACGTTCTCCTTTCTGTTCCCGGTAGTGTTTCTGATCGCCAGCCTGGGCCAGGCGGCGATCCTGTACTACGGTGGCGAACAGATCATCAATGGCACACTGAGCGTCGGCGAGTGGCAGAAGTTCAGCCTGTATCTGGCGTATGTGTTCATGCCCATGGGCCAGCTGGGCTTCATTATCAACCTGATGTCGCAGGCGGCGGTGTCAGCGCAGCGCATCTTCGAGATCCTCGACACCAGGAGCGAGATCCAGGACAAGCCAGGTGCGATCCAGCTCAGCCAGACGGCCGGTCGCGTGGAGTTCGATCACGTGTCGTTCCGCTATTTCCAGGGCGCTGATGCAGTGCTGACGGACGTTTCGTTCGTGGTCGAGCCAGGCCAGACGGTGGCGCTGCTCGGCGCGACAGGTAGTGGCAAGACAACGATCATCAATTTGCTGCCGCGCTTTTACGAGGTCTCGGAGGGACGGGTGGTAGTCGACGGCCGCGACGTTCGCGATCTGACGGTGGAGAGTTTGCGCGATCAGATCGGCATCGTGCTGCAGGAGACGACACTGTTCAGCGGCACGATTCGAGCGAACATCGCCTACGGTCGGCCGGACGCCAGCCTGGAGGAGGTCGTCGCGGTTGCCAGGGCAGCGGCAGCGCACGAATTCATTGTCGACTTGCCGCTCGGCTATGAGACAGCGGTCGGTGAGCGTGGCTCCACCCTGAGCGGTGGTCAGAAGCAGCGCATCGCCATCGCACGAGCATTGTTGATGAATCCCCGCATTCTCATCCTCGACGACTCCACCAGCAGCATCGATCTGGCCACCGAATACCAGATCCAGCAAGCGCTCGACCGCTTGATGAATGGCCGCACCTCGTTTGTGATTGCCCAACGCATCAGTACCGTGCGTAATGCACACCAGATTCTTGTTTTGGACAAGGGCCGCATCGTTGCCAGTGGCACACACCACGAGCTTTTGGAGTCCTCGGAGATCTATGCCGAAATTTACAGTTCGCAGCTGGTCGATGATGCGGCTATAGCGCAGCCGGCGTCGGCGCTCGAACCGGCTGGTATCAGGCCATGATGGGCCAGCAAACGTGGCTTTTCCAGCAGGAAGCGCGCAAGCCACGCGCGGTCGGCGAAACACTCGGTCGCTTCTGGTCCTACTTCCGTCGCTACGCCCACGTGCTGATTGCCGTGGCTGTCCTGGTGGTCGCGAGCACGTTCCTGCAAGTCGAAGTGCCGAACCTGATGGGCCAGGCGGTGGATTGCTTCCTGGTACCCGTGCCAGCCTGTTGGTATGCGCCGCAGGCGGTAAACGCGACTCCAGCCGAGCATCTCGCGGGGCTGGGCGGCCTGGCGCTGCTGATCTGCGCCATGTACATAGCGGGTTCACTGCTGACCGGTCTGCAGTTTTTCCTGATGACGTACGCGGGTCAGAACGTGCTGCGCGAGATGCGGCTGCAGGTGTTCGCGCACATTCAGCGCCTGTCGCTGGGGTATCACAGCAAACATGAAGCAGGTGATGTGATGAGTCGCATCACCAACGACGCCGACACCATTCAACAAGCCATCGGTTTTCCGTTGATTGGTCTGGTCCAGGGCACGCTGCTTGTGCTGTGGATTGCGTACAGCATGCTGACAGCCAGTTTCGTCCTGGCGGTGGTCGCGCTGGCGGTGACGCCGGCGATGTTTCTCGCGACGGCGTGGCTCTCCGGCCAGGCGCGCAATGCGTTTCGCCAGGTGCGCCGCACCGTTGGCGATGTGAACGCCACGCTGCAGGAAAATCTCTCGGCCGTCCGCGAGGCGCAAGCCTTCAACAGAGAAGGCCAGAACATTGAGACGTTTTCTGAGTCGAACGCCGCGTCGCGTGATGCCAGCATTCGCGCGGTCGCCTTCACGAGTGCGCTACAGCCGACCCTGGAGGCGCTCGGGTATGTCGCCGTGGCTCTCGTGGCGGGCGTTGGTGGTTGGATGCTGCTCACCGGTCAGACGCCATTTGGCTCAACGCTGTCGCTCGGGTTGATCGTGGCGTTCATCGCCTACACGCAGCGTTTCAATCAGCCGATCTCTCAGATTTCGGCGATGTGGACCAACGTCCAGAGCGCCGTCGCCGGTGGCGAGCGGATTTTCGGATTTCTGGACACGGTGCCCGATCTGCAGGATGCGTCGTCAGCAATCCAGATGCCGTCCATCAAAGGACGGGTGGTGTTCGATCACGTGTGGGCCGAGTATGACCCTGGCCGGGCGGTGTTGCGTGATGTCAGTCTGACTGCCGAGCCAGGCCAGATGATCGCGATTGTCGGTCCCACCGGCGCTGGCAAGACGACGCTGGCCAATCTTTTGCCGCGCTTCTACGACGTCAGCAGTGGCTCGATCACGATCGACGGCGTGGATGTGCGGGCGGTTACCGCGAGTAGCCTGCGAGCTCAGATCGGCATGGTGCTACAGGACTCGTTTCTGTTCAGCGATACAGTCCTGAACAACATCCGCTACGGCCGCCCATCGGCCAGCGACGATGAAGTTCTGGCGGCTGCACGGCTGGCCCGTGCGGACACATTCATCGAGCGGTTGCCCAACAGTTTCGAAACGGTCCTCGGTGAGCGCGGTAGTGGACTGAGTCTTGGTCAGCGCCAGTTGTTGGCAATTGCCCGCGCGGCGTTGGCTGATCCGCGTATTTTGATCCTCGATGAGGCAACGTCGTCGGTCGATACACGGACGGAGCGATTGATCCAGAAGGCATTGGAAGAGCTGCTCAGTGGTCGGACCTCGTTTGTCATTGCGCATCGCTTGAGCACAATCCGCCACGCCGACCAGGTCCTGGCGATGCGCGATGGTCAGATCGTCGAGCGTGGTACGCACGACGAGTTGTTGGCGGTGCGGGGATTCTATTACGAGCTTTATGCCAGCCAGTTTCGTCGCGACATCGAC
>DASYKL010000293.1:0-5957 GCA_035995405.1 Chloroflexota bacterium | reverse complement strand
CCCTGCGCTTGCTGGCCCAACGAGTCCCAGGCTGTAGCCAACACTCGTGGGACGCTGCGGATCATAACCAGCAACAGCAGACACAACAGCGGAATGGTGAGCACGATGTACAGTGCGAAAATCGCCTTGGCCCACCATTTCAGCGCGGGCAGCTTGCGGCCTTTCCAGCCTTTGATCGGCACTACGCTGCGCACGAACGCCGCCATCTGTGAGAAGAAGTCCGGCACGCCGGTGACATCCGCCAGCGCCCAGTAGCCGTCCAGGCGAATGAACGGCAGCAGCTGGTGAATGATCTCGAGGTTGATGAGCAGCACCATCAACAGCAGGAACTCCTGCCCGGTCAACAGGAAGACGCCCATGATGGCGAGGGCGAAGATCAGGTTGAAGTAGAAGCCGCCGAGGTCAGTTCGCACGCGGGCCCAGCGGGGCAAGCGGTAGTTGTCCGAGACGTCGGTAAAAAAAGCCGGGTAAACCATATACATCCCGGCGCCCATGCCTTTGATCTTGCCGCCGGCGTAATGCAGTGCCGCGGCGTGGCCGAGCTCGTGAAAGCCGGCCGAGAATACGACCACCAGCAGCACGAACAGCATCAGCCCAGGCGTGTAGAGCGCGTCATGGATTCCGCCGCCCACGCCGTGCACGAAGTAGATCCAGCCCTCGACTGCCGCGGCGACCAGCAGCACGGTCACCAGGATCGGCGGCCAGTACAGGATCTTCAGCACGTTGGTCAACGGCATGATCCGCTCAGGGCTGACCATCTTCAGGCGCATGTTCAGCGCGAGCGGTGAGCCCGCGCCGGCCTGTGCACCCGCGGTTGCCGACTTGCCGTCAGTCATCAGCACCAGACCGCGCGGGATCAGGAGGCGAGCAACGAGCGATTGGACCGTCTCGGCGTTGACCGCTTTGGCCGGCGTCGAAACCTTGGTGGCAATCTCGTCGGTCGACTGGTTGCCGGTGCACTGCTCGGCGATGTGATAAAGCAGCTCGGTGACCTGGACATAGCCAGCGCCATCACGTTCGAGCAGCCAGGGCGGGTTCTCGAAGGCGCTTTCCTGCATTTGCCCCGCCAGCCTGACGCCGGGCGCCAGCTTCGGCTTGTCGGGTAGCAGGCGCGGATCGACATTGTTCGAATTCGACTGCGATTGCTTCTGCGACTGGGTCTGCGGCTGCGCCTGAGTTGGCCTCGTTGGCGGCGTCGGAGCGGCTGGAGTGGTCGGCATGAGTGGCGAAAGCGCTTAAGACAAGAATCGGGCCAGAGAGCATCTCTCTGGCCCGAATGTCAGCGCTGTCACGATCGAAACCGCGCAGTGCCGAGCGAAACTGATTAACCGATGCCCTGGGTGATAGGCGCGGTCTGGTTCGCTTCGGCCACGGCCGTCGAACCATCCGACAGTACGTTCAACGCGACCGCGGCGTTGATCGGCGCGGCCAGGTTGGCGTTGACCAGCGACATATTCTCGCGGTCAGGCAGCTCGGTCATTTCTTGCTGCTCGGCATCGACCGTGCGGTCGATGTCCTGATTGTCGACGTGCTCCGGACGCGAATCCACAATCGACTGGTCCGGCTGATCCTGCTTCTTCATTGGGTTTGCCATTGCGAAAATGTCTCCTTCCGATGGAATCGCTGATGGACGACCTATTGGCCGTTGAGCATGCCCTGGTCGATAGGCGTCTGCTGCTGCGCAAGCGCACCCGCCGTAGAGCCGTCCGACAGGACGTTGGCGGCCAGAGCGAGGTTGATCGGCACGGCGAGATTGGCGTTGACGAGCGACATCGCTTCGCGATCCGGCAGTTCTTCTAGCTGCTGGCCCTCAATATCGGTGTCCGTGGGAACGGGCTTCTTCGTCTGATCCGGCATGCGACCTCCAGGTACTAGGTAGCCGATTCCCCCTCTGTTGCTGGCTGACCTTCACTCGCTGGGACATCCGCGGCTCGCCCGAGGATCATCGGGTTGCGGAGACCAAAGACACCGGGATCGACGATCGAGAGTGCTTCCCGCGGTGGCAGGTCCACGATCGATTCGTCAAGCTCAACGTCCTCGTGATAGGGGTCAGTCGGCATCGGGGGTCACCTGCAGAGAGGCGGCAAGGGCCATGCCACGGTTGCGGAAAAAGGCGGCAGTATAGGTCTCTACCCGATGCGCGAGGTTTTGTAAGATCGGCAAGATCCCGTGGCAGTCGAGTCCCAGCAGAGCCCCGCGCGCCGTTCTTCAGACGAGCTCAAGGGGTTCCTCGACGAGCTTTTCCGTCGGCTCCGCGTTTTTATTGAGCGCAGCGCCACCATCCCGCCAAACGAGGTGGGCTCGCCCGAATGGCTGGCGGCCGTCGGCGCATCGTGGCGGCAGGCGCGCGAACGAGACGGCCTTGCCCAGAGCGAGATTGCCCAACGCCTGGGGGTCGACGTCGATCATGTTCGTTTCCAGGAGCTCGGCTTGTTGACCATGCAGGACCTCTCTGATCCAGCCCGCGCCCACCTGGACCTGGGCTGGTCGCCCAAGCGCATGCGGTCGCGCTGGTCGGCGGGGTGGGTTCTGCGCCATGTGCTGACCATCGGCCTGGCGCACGTCGCTGTGCTGCTGACGATCTACTTCCTGTTGCTGCTGGGTGATGCGCTATTCACCAGCTACGCCATTGTTCTGCGTGACGCCGTTTTCGTGAGTTACGTCGCCCAATTGGGTTGGCTACAGCGCATGGCATCCGACGTGAAAGCGACCATCGCCTTTATTGTCGGCCTCAGCGCGCTGCTGCAGATGCTGGTGTTCTTGTGGCGCGTTGCGCTCAGCCGGTCCTGACATGCGCCTCTGGGTTGACGATTTCAAATTTCACCTGGCCAAAGGCTTGCGCTGTGCTGGCATCGCCCTGGCGGCAGTCGCCTGGGCATCGGTCCTGGGCGCGGAAGCGCAGCAGAGCGCTGACGTGCGGACGCTGGGTCTCACCGTCTCGGCAATCGTGGCCGTCGTGATCGCCCAGTTGTTCACCGGGTTGCCGCCGTCGGCGAGCGTGATCGGCATCGTGCGGTCGATGGAACGCGACATCGTTACAGCCGCCCGCGAACGTGCTGGCGGCGATAGCCAGCGTCTGCAGGAACTGGTCGCGCGCATCTCGAGCGTCGCCGCCGTGCGGATCAGTCGAACGGGCAAGGTGCCGAGCGATCGGCGTGCCTGGCTGCGCGCCCTGGCTGGACTAGCGACTCAGGGCTGACTGGACCCGCGTCAGACGCGCCAGGCCTGACACGAGCTTCAGGTGGATCAGGCCGGCGACGCAGAGGCCGATAAGCAAGGCCGTCGCCGCAGGCACAAACTGAAACCAGTGCAAGCCCGTGGCCACGATCACCAGGATGGCGATGATGCGGTGGGTCCACAAGCGGATGAACGTGTTGTACGTCGTGATCAGGCCGACCAGTCCGACCAACGCCAGTAAGGCCGTGGCGGCGATGCCGGTCCACTGCGCGAACGTCGAGCCTGGGAACATCAGAAAGTAGACGCTGTGCGCCGCGACAAATGCCAGGGCCAGCCAGCCCAACAAGCGATGCTGACGTCGAAACAGCAAGAAGATCGACTGGACTGCACCCATCGGCTCGAATCGACTCCGCGAGGCCTGGTTCGAAAACCAGCGTGTGAAGAACAGGACGCTGCTGGCGAGCAAGGCAACCATGGATGGCAGGAGCAGGAAATTCGAGAACTCCAGGTCATTCAGGACGTCCGGGATGCGCTCGTTCCACGGCAGCTCGGCCCACAGCACCGCTGCCGCATCGAGCGTGGCGCCGACGGCCGCGACCTGGGCCACGGGACGCAGGATCTCCGCGAGCCGCGGAAAGGAAGCCAGTGTCAGCATCAGCCCGCTGGCGGCGGCGAAGAATGCACCGGTCGTCGCCAGGGCGATCGGTGGACTCGGGTGTTGTCCGATCTTGCCACCCGCGAAAGCGGCGAACAGGGCCACAGCCCACACCACGGTGAGCAGAAAACTGAGAAGTCCAATTTGCGTCCGACGGCTCATAAGACCGCGGGCAAGCCTATCAGGTTGGCGCTTCCCGGTTCAGGGCTGAACTTGTATTCTGGCGACCAATGACGTCCGCCCCTCCGCAACCGCCGGCTCCGTTGAGCCTCGACCTGACGCAGTACGCCGATACCGTCAACAACGCTTTCTACAACCAGGCTGTCGGCGTGATCGCTACGAGCAACGGCGGCGATGTCGACCTGGCGCTCAAAGGCAGTTTCATGGTCTGGGACCAGGACCACCTGGCCTACTGGGAACGCGGTCTGAACGAGACGCTCGCCGCCATCCGCGCCAACCCGCGCGTCGCGGTCCTGGTGCGACCCAAGGGTGCTCCGCCGATACGCTTTTATGGCGACGCGCAGGTGATCGATGAGCCGACCCAACGCGAGGCGATTTTTCAACGGGTCATCCCCGAGGAGCAGGGGCGTGACCCACAAAAGAAAGGCTTCGGCGTGCTGATTCGTGTGGACCGCATTCGGCAGGGGCCTAATACGATCACTCGCTAGAGACGGATTCACTGATGCGTGCTCTCGTCGCGACCGCCAATCCCAAGTTCGCGCTCGAGCTGCGTGAGGTAGACGAGCCGACAGCGGCGCCGAATGAAGCCCTGATCGAGGTGCATGCCGTGTCGATCAACCGCGGTGAGCTGCGGCTCATTGGGGCGCGCCCGGCAGGCTGGCGGCCCGGGCAGGATGTCGCCGGGGTGATCGCTCGCGCGGCCGAGGATGGCTCAGGGCCAGCCGTCGGGACGCGCGTCGTCGCCCTGGTCGACCAGGCTGGCTGGTCCGAACGAGTGCCAGCATCGGTTGGCCGTATCGGGATCTTGCCCGAGGGCGTATCGTTCAGCCAGGCTGCTGGCTTGCCGGTGGCTGGTCTGACGGCGCTACGCACGCTGCGCTTGGGCGGTACGTTGCTCGGTCGCTCGGTATTGGTGACGGGCGCGTCGGGTGGCGTAGGCCACTTCGCGGTCCAATTGGCAGCGCGCAGCGGCGCACGCGTGACCGGTATCTCGCGCGACCTGGCCCGTGGCGAGGCGCTGGTGGACTCCGGCGACGTACGGATCGCAGCCGACAGCACCACGCTTCAGGGCCCATTCGATCTGATCCTGGAGTCCGTCGGCGGCGAGTCACTGACAGCCGCGCTACGGTTGGTCGCACCAGGTGGGACGATCGCGTTCTTTGGCAATTCGTCAGGAGAAGAGTCGCGCCTGGCGTTCGGCAGCATCATGAGCGCGCCACACTCTCGCTTGTGCCCGTTCTTTGTGTACGCCTCAGGGGAGCCGCCATCGTTTGGCGCGGACCTGACGTTGTTGGCCAACGAGATTGGTGCTGGCCGACTGACGCCCCAGGTCGGCCTGGAAGGGAGCTGGCGTGAGCCACTTGCGGCTCTGGAAGCAGTGCGCGAGCGGCATTTACTGGGGAAAGCCGTTCTGTCCATCGACTAGGGGTTCGTGAAGCCTAAACTGGGCTAGATGTGGCTCCGCCCGCTGGCAATCCTGACCTCGGTCGGGATGTTTCTGGTCCTGGTGATGGGCGCGGCGGTGACCAACACCGGCTCGGCGGAAGGCTGCGGGCGGTCGTGGCCCTTGTGCAACGGCTTGCTGATCCCCGAATTCACCGTGGCGACCGCGATCGAGTACAGCCACCGCGGCGTCACCGGTATCGAAGGCGTGCTGGTTGCGTTGCTGACGGGGGCGATGCTGCTGACCTGGCGGCGGGACCACGAAGTCAGCCTCCTGGCGGGGCTGATGTTTGGGACCTTGCTCTTACAGGCGGGTCTCGGCGCCGGCGCGGTACTGGTCCCGCAATCGCCGTTCATGCTGGCCACACACTTTGGCGTCTCGCTGATCTGCTTCGCGGCCACGTTTCTGAGCACCGTGCTGGTGTTCGAGCGCACCAGCGCCCAGCGCCAGCCGCTTAGTACGGTTCCGCGGGCGCTCAAACGGACGGTCGTCGGGGTGGGC